>JAIDPG010000330.1 GCA_029062865.1 Oscillospiraceae bacterium | reverse complement strand
GCCGCCGACCGTGCAGCCCTTAAGTCCGCACTCCTCGATAAGCGCCGCCGCGAAATAGCCCTCCGGACGCTTGAACGTGCTACCGCAGCTCGGGAATTACAAAGGCTGCTTTTCGCGGCGTTTTTGAACTACCTCGCTCATTTTCGCCTTTATCGCGTCCTTGTCGCCGCGTTTAAGCTCCAGCGTTACCGACAAAATGCAGAAGTTATTTTCGGAGAACACGCTGTGACGATATGACAGCTTCATCTCCCCCGACGACATTTCTGCAATATTCCCCTCGCCGTCAACGTACCGCGCGGACTTTACGATATCTTTCATCTCGCCGCCGTAAGCGCCCGCGTTCATGTACAGCGCGCCGCCCACCGAGCCGGGTATTCCGTAAAGGCACTCCATTCCCGAAAGTCCCTCGTTTGCAGCCGCCGAACAAAGCGCCGCCAGTGAACCGCCGGCGCCCGCCGTAACGCGATTTCCGTCAATTCTGAATCCTCCGAGATCGCCGCCGATCTTTATGACAACGCCGTCAAAACGGTTTATAAGCAGATTGCTGCCCTTACCGATCAGAAAAAACGGAATATTCTCCGAACGGCACACACCCAGAACCTCGCGCAGACATTCCTCTGAATTAGGCGCAACAAACAGACCGCACTTGCCGCCTATCTCCATAGTAGTAAGCGGCGCAAGCACAAAATCGCGCTTGCACGCGCACTTATATCTATTGCCGATCTCCTCGATAACACTGTAATTCATATGTTCTCTCCCCAAAAGTATAGGACGAATATCCTTCGCCCTACCTTAGTATTATTATGGATCATTCAGCAATAGTATATAAGAATGCCGCGCCGATTATTCCCGCGTCGTTGCCGAGCTTGCAGATGTCGAGCTTCGTAACGCGCTCCGCGTCGATACAGTAGCTGTCGCGTTTAACTATCTCGCCCAGCGGCTTCGTGAGGTTTTCGCCCTCCTTGCATATGCCGCCGCCGATAAGCAGCATTTCGGGCTGGAACGTGTTGATGATGTTCGTAAGCCCGCAGCCGAGGTACTCTATGTACATATCCACAACAGCCTTTGCCGCCGCGTCGTCGGCTCTCATACCATCGAACGCCGTCTTGCCGTCTACGCCGTCAAGCGAGCCCGCGATCTCCCACATCTTGCTGTCCTTGTGCGCTTCCATAGACTCCTTAGTCATATTGATAAGCGCCGTCGCGGAGGAATACGCCTCAAAGCAGCCCTTGCGCCCGCACGAGCACTGTCTGCCGTTGAACTCAATGACCGTGTGCCCAAGCTCCGCGCCGCAGAAGTTGAAGCCCGTGTAGATCTTGCCGTCGATGATAATACCGCCGCCGACGCCCGTGCCGAGCGTCACGACGATTACGTCCTTAAAGCCCTTTCCCGCGCCCGCGAGAACCTCTCCGAATGCCGCCGCGTTCGCGTCATTCTCAACATAAACAGGCTTGTCGAGATACTTCTTGATAAGCGAGCGCAAGTCCGTATTCTTGAAATCGAGATTGCAAGAGTAGAGAACCACGCCGCTGTTGCGGTTAGCGACGCCGGGCGTGCCGATGCCGATGCTCTCCACCTCGCCGATAGTAACCTTCGCCTCGTTGAGCACCTTCCAGACCGTGTCCACGATCGACTTGCACACCGCCTCCGCGGGGCGGGGAAGATCCGTCGGCGTGGAAGCCTTCGCGATGATCTCATATTTCTCGTTTACAAGACCCACCTTAATATTTGTGCCGCCTAAATCAATGCCAATATTATACATAAAATAACCTCCTGATTATAATTTAAATTTCATAATATTTTCAGCTTGAAGCGCCCAATCGTTCAATCTCAATCAAACTTGTAGGTATGTACGCCCTGGTCAATTGCCGAAAACGCCTTTTCAAGAGAATCAGAAGCCGTTTTCTCATCGGGGTAGGTTGCCAGAATAACCTCCGATCCGCCGTGAACCGTCGCGACAATAGCGTATTTCTCATTCTTGCTGCCGATGAAATTCCTTGTTACCATCAAATCATTTGCGTTGACAGCTCTTTGTCTGTCACGAGATAGAATCCACATATTACCTCCTTGGTTATGTATACTAAAATGCGAAATTTATCAACAGAATATAAGCCGCCGTTCCCACCGCAATGGAAAGCAACATATTTCTTCGCCAGATATGTAATCCCGTAGTAATGAGCATCGCCGCGAACATCGGGATCCCGTGATTGCCCGCCGTTACGTCGACGCTGCGGACGCAATAGATAACGAGCAATCCCAAAGCCGCGCCGGGAAGCGCCTTGCCCAGATACTGCACGTATTTCGGGGCGGGCTTTTCTCTGCCGAACGCCAGAAACGGCAGGAAGCGCGTGAGCATTGTGCCGACTGCCACCGCTCCTATTATCGCCGCGTATTGAAGCCCCGTCATGGCGCGAGCTTCCTTTCGATAGGCTTCCGTAAAAGCGTAAGCCCTAATAAAATCATCAGCATCGCGGGGATTATAAAGCTGTCGCCGCCGAAGATCAACAGGCACACAAGCGCGGCGCAAACTCCCACAACAGAGCCGAGGTGGCTTTTTTCTTTAAGCAGATTATCAACGAACAGCACCGTAAGCAGCGCTGTCATTACAAAATCAATGCCCTCGATGCTGAAAAACGACCCCGCGAACGCTCCCAGCGCCGTTCCCGTTATCCAGTAGCATTGATTGAGCATCGTTACGAAAAAGTAAAACCAGCCCTTATCTACGCCCTCGGGAATGTCAGTCGTGCAATTGATTGAAAAGCTCTCGTCGCACATTCCGAAAATCAGATACCAGCGTTTCGCGCCGACGTTTTTGTACTTGTCGAGCATCGAGATACCGTAAAACAGGTGCCGCGCGTTCACCATAACCGCCATTACGAGCGCGCCCCACGGGTCGAATATCGCAGCCGCGGTCATCATATCCACCGCCACGAACTCCATACTCCCCGCGAAAACCACCGCCGCCATTATTATCGGCACGGCAATCGGAAGCCCCGCGCTTCGCGCGTAGATCCCATAAGCCGCGCCCAGAAACAGAAACCCCGTCATGATCGGGATAGTTTTCGGAAAAGCCGCCCTGAACGCGGTTTTTATCATTGCTTTGTTTTTCATTATGTCACATACTGAGATCCGACATAATATCCTCGCTGTCGGAGTCCATTCCGAGCTGTCTGAGCAGATCCTTCGCGGCGTTGTAGCCCATTTTCTTCTGGCGGTTGTTCATTGCCGCCACCTCGAGGATTACCGCGAGATTGCGCCCCGGTTTAACCGGGATATTCAGCAGCGGCACCTTAACGCCCAAAATCGTCATATAATGCGTGTCAACGCCCATTCTGTCGTAGGTTTTTTCGGGGTTCCAGAGCTCCATTTCGACAACCATATCGATTTTCGTGGAGGTTTTTACCGCGCCGATACCGAACAGCTGCCGTGCGTTTACGATACCGATGCCGCGCAGCTCCAGAAAGTGCCGTATGTTATCGGGCGACGAGCCGACAAGTGTGATGTTCGACGCCTTGCGTATCTCCACCGCGTCGTCCGCGATAAGCCTGTGTCCGCGCTTGACGAGCTCCACAGCGGTCTCGCTTTTACCGACGCCGCTTTCGCCCATTATCATAACGCCCTCGCCGTAGATCTCGATAAGTACGCCGTGCCGCGTAATTCTCGGCGCGAGCTGCAAGGTCAGGAAAGCCATAAGCTTCGCGATGAACACCGTCGTGTCCTCCTCTGTTCGGAGGATCGGCACCTCATAGTTCGGCGCGAGCTCCATAAGCTCCGGGAACGCGTTGAGGCTCCGCGAAATCACGAGCGCGGGGAAGCGGTAGGAAAGCAGGTCCGCAAGCGCTTTCCGGCGCTTTTCGCTTTCCATTCCCTCTAAGTACGCGTGCTCCATTTTTCCCATGACCTGCACGCGCTTGTTGTCAAAATAATCGTAAAATCCCGCGAGCTGAAGTCCGGGGCGGTTGGTGTCGTTGTTCGAGATCAGCGAGTTTTCGCCGTTCTCCGGCATATAAAGCACCTCGAGCTTTAATTCCTCTATCATTTTTTTCAGCGGGAAAGAGAATTCGCGGGTGATTTCTTCAAGGGGCATTTTTAAACCTCCCAAAATATTTTTTTCGCCCCGTTCTCCCCGCCTCAGGCGGGGAGAACGGAAGATTGTAATCATTGTAATCTCTGCTTCTATTATAGCATAGTCTTATTGAAATTGCAAGTGGTTTTGTTACTCCAATATCACGGTGAACGGTCCGTCGTTTGTGAGCTCCACGCTCATATCCGCGCCGAAGATGCCTTTTTGGACGACGGGGATTTCCCTCGCGCAAAGCTCGCAGAAGCGCTCGTAGAGCCGCTCGGCTTCGATTGGCTCTTTGGCTTGTACAAAGCTCGGGCGGTTGCCCTTGCGGCAATCGGCGTAAAGCGTAAACTGCGAGATTATCAGCAGCTCTCCGTTTACGTCCTTTATTGAGAGATTTGTCTTGCCGTTTTCGTCGGCGAAAATGCGGAGATTTATGAGTTTCTGCGAGAGCCGCTCGCACTCCGCTTCGGAGTCCTCCGCGCCTACTCCCAGCAGCACGAGAAAGCCGCCGTTTATCGTGCCGACGACCTTTCCGTCAACGGAAACGCTCGCTTTTGTAACTCTTTGAACTACAAGTTTCATATAAAAAAGTTTTATTTTTTGTGATTTTCCCAGTCGAGGGCGGGGAAAACCACAAAGTCTGTTCCTTATAAAAAGTAAAAAGGGGAGAAAAACAATTCCGGTCAAGCTTTTAACGGTGATGTCCTCCTCCGCCGCCGTGACCTCCGCCGCCGTGTCCTCCTCCGTGACCGCCGCTGCTTGAGGAGTGCGTGACGCTTGTAGTGTACTCGCGGATAAAGCGGTCTACCGAGTTTGTCACGCGCGTCGCGCTTCTATCCATATACGCCGCCGCGCTTATCGGCTTTTTCACCTTGTATTTCTTAACCGTCGAGCCGACAACGGAAAACGCGATTACAAGCGCGATGCCCAGCCCGCCCAAAAAGTACAGCGGGTGAGTTACGAGATAATCCGTGAAGAACAGCGGGATCGCCCCCGGACCGCTTGTACCGTAGCGCTTTACGCATTTCGCGAACTCCATGCACGCCGCGTAATAATTATAGCCACCATAGGTTTTGGTGCTTTGGTTGTAGGCGTATTTGTTGCCCTTAGGTTCGCCCAGTTTTTTGTAGATGCGGTCTAACATTCTGTCGACGCGTTTGTCGAGCTTCCTCATTTTCCCGTCGGTAGAGATCCAGTCCTCGAACGAAGAGTACTCGGGCTTGTTGTAGCTGTTGAACAGCAGCAGCACGACGGAGTTGCTTCCATACTCGAACATCTCATCGGAGAAATTGTCGGCGTATTTGACGTAGCCAACGCCGTTTGTGTTTTTCGAGATGATTATTCCGATGTTGCAGTGAATTTTATCCGCGACCGCCGCGAGCTCGGTGATAAGCGAAGCCTCCTCCGAAGCCGTCAGGCAGTTGTCGTAATCCGCGATGGCCACCGCGCGCCCGTATGTACCGCCTCTTATCGGGTCGGGCAGCGTCTCGGTTTCTCCATAATCAAATGACGGAAAATTCAACGCATCAGCACTTGACATCGGGAACATCGAGAAGATCGCCGCGGTGAAGATCAAAACAAACAGCGCCGCGAGAATTCTTTTCGTTATTTTAACAGCCAAATCTCAGCCCTCCCAACATTCTGAAGATCCCGCGGATAAGCTCCGAAATCCACCCCGCGAACGCGTTCGCGCCCGACTGCGTTAGCGTTGAGCCGCTAAAGCCCGGGTCAACATCGTCGTCAAGGGAAAAACTCCCCGCGTAAAGCGTGATGCTTGAGGCAAACTGCTCGCAGCCCGCTTTAAAATCGTACCCGCCGTAGGTGCCCGTGCTTTCGTTATACGTAAAAGGATCGCCCTTTGTTTCGCCCATTTTATCGTATATCGAGTTGAACATCACGTCGATGTATTTATCCAGCTTATTTTTCATCTTGCCGCTTGTGGAAATATAGTCCGTCTCGTTTGCGTATTCGGGTTTGTTGTAGCTGTTAAACAGCAGCAGAACCACCGCGTCGCTCCCCACGCCGAAATGCTCATCTGAGAAGTCGTCGGCGTATTGCTTGTCGCTTTTTCCGTTAAGGTCGCTTGTTATCACGATGCCGATGCTGCACCCCGCCGAACGCGCCGCTTCATTAAGCGCGTACGCAAGCTCCAGCTCCTGCTCCTCCGTGAGGCAGTTGTCGAGGTCGTCAATTACGATGAGGCGTTCGCCGCACATCTGCGCGGTCTCCGCTCTCACGTTAGACAGCGGGAAAATCGCGAATACCGCCGCCGTTATGAGAACCAGCAGCGCCGCAAGAGCGCTTTTTGAAACTCTCTTAGCCAAGGAACAACCCTCCAAACAACGTCGCGATAAGTCCTATCCCCGCGAACAAGCCCGCGCCGTACCAGAACTTCTTCATGGGGCTAACGGGAAGCTCACCGAACATTGTGCCCGTCTGTCCGTTCATCGCGAACTCGTAATCCTTGCCCTTGTATTGATAATTCAAGAACCACACGGGCAGCAGCGCGTAAACGTACTGCTGGTTTTTGTAGGCTATCGTGCAATTTACGTCGGTGAGCGAGGAGTACACCGCCGCCATTCGGCGTATCTCTTCGATGGAAGCGAGCCTGATACGCTCGTCAAGGCGAATTGCCGCCTGTTCCTTCGGAACGTCGTATTTCTCCGCCGCGCAGCCCGAAAGATAGCTCATCGAAAACGGCTTGATCCCCTTATAGTCAAACGGCTCTATGCTTTCCATAAGCGAGTCGTCAATGCGCTTGGAGCCGTCGTAAGGCACGCGGACGAACACGAGATCCGCGTCGCGCTCGACGTGATAAAGCTTTGTGTGAGTGTATGTAGTGTTCCCGCTCGTCCACCTGCGGACGGTGTGCCCCGTCGCGGTGAGATGCGCCGCGGTTTGTCCGCTTTTCAGCCAATACGGAACATACAGCGCCGAGATGTTCTGGAGCTGCGCTTCCGAAGCGAAGCCCTTCGGAACCAGAAACTTTCCCTTTGAAAAGTCCCTGAACTTCGCCTCAGCCTGCTCGCGCGTTGTCGAAAACGGGATTATCACGTCGGGCTTGTAGTCGCCCGAAAGCCGCCCCGAGAGGATTACCGGCGTGTGGCAGAAGTGGCATCTCGTCGAGGAAGTCAGCGTGTCGCAGATGACGCTCGCGCCGCAGTTCGGGCAGCTGTATAGGGCGCTTTGCCCTGTGAATTCCTCGTTCGTCATCTGCTGCTCGGTAAGCGTCGGCTCGTTGGTCTCGAGATCAACCTGCTCGTCGCGCTGCAAAAATATCTGTCTGATTTCGCTGTCGGTGAACTTGCTGTCGCAATAATGGCACTTGAACCCTCCGAAAACGCTGTTATACTCCAAAGCCGCGTTGCAGTTCGGGCATTGATAAGTTACCGTCTGTACCGTATCCATAATTACCCTCCAAATATCAATCGGTTTTTTATACCGATATATGTGAAAGAACCTCGCCGATGCTGTCGTTTATCACAAGATCCGCGTCGGCGTTCAGTTCGCTTTTGTTTATCACCACTAAGTACTTTCCCTTGAAGTAATGTACAAGCCCCGCCGCGGGGTAGACCGCAAGCGACGTTCCGCCGATTATCAGGCAGTCCGCCTTTGAGATCTCGTTGACGGCGCGCTCGATGTCGCTTGTGTTCAGGCTCTCCTCGTAGAGCACCACGTCAGGCTTGATAAGACCGCCACAGTCACATTTCGGAACGCCCTCGCTTGCCATTATCTTGTCCAGCGAATATGACTTGCCGCAGCTCATACAGTAATTCCGATGAACGCTGCCGTGCAGCTCGATGACGTTCACGCTTCCTGCCGCTTGGTGAAGCCCATCAATGTTTTGCGTAATCACCGCGAAGAGCTTTCCCGCACGCTCGAGCTCCGCGAGCTTTTTATGCGCCGCGTTCGGCTTTGCCTTCGGGAAAATCATTCTGTCCTTGTAAAACCGATAGAACTCCTCGGTTTTCCGTGTGAAGAACGTGTGCGAAACGATCTGCTCGGGCGGGTAGTCGTATTTCTGATTATAAAGCCCGTCCTGGCTTCTGAAATCGGGGATCCCGCTCTCGGTGGAAACTCCCGCGCCGCCAAAGAATACGATACGCTTGCTGTCGTCAACGATTTCCTGTAAGGTCATAATAATACCTCCGATGTTAGTGTAAACAGTTAATTGAGTATTCTCCCGTCCGATATTCTGACGAGCCTTTCCGCTTTTCGCGCCGTGTCCTCGTTGTGCGTTATCATAACGATCGTCTTGCCGCTTTTGTTCAGCGCGTTCAGTATGTCCAGAACCTCCGCGCCCGATTTGCTGTCGAGATTTCCGCACGGCTCGTCGGCGAGGATCATCTGCGGGTCGGCGGCGATAGCCCTTGCTATCGCGACGCGCTGCTGCTGTCCGCCGGAAAGCTCTGACGGGCGGTGAAGCGCTCTGTCCGACAAGCCGACGCTCTCCAGCGCCTCAAGCGCTATATCGCCGCGCTGTTTTTTCGGAATTCTCCGATACAGCAGCGGCAGTTCGACATTCTCCAACGCTGACAATCCCGCGATGAGATTGAAGCTCTGGAAAATAAAGCCGATCCTGCGGCTTCGTATCTCCGAAAGCTCGCCGTCCGACAGCCCGCCGACCTCGCGCTCGTCGAGGAAATATCTTCCCGCGCTCGGCGAGTCGAGGCACCCTAAGATATTCATCAGCGTGGATTTTCCGGAGCCCGACGCCCCGACTATAGTCACATACTCGCCGTCGGCGATGTCAAGCGAAACGCCGTCCAAAGCCCGGACTGTCTGCCCGCCGATATTGTAATGCTTATAAAGGTTTTCTGCGTGTATTCCCATACTTATCTCCCAAACACTAATGCAAACCCTGATTTCAAAGTCGCGAAAAACCGTCTCACTCCGCGAGGTTGACCGCTTGCGGTCATTCGCGCGCTCCGTTCGCCTAGCCGCCTGCAAAGGTTCCGGTCGCTTCGCTCCCTCCACCTTTGCAGGCGCTTTTTTCGCGACACACGCTGCAGTTACGCTAATGCAGGTCGGTACGCGCCTTTGATGCGCCGCCGATACACTAATTTAGTATGGGAAGTTATGGGTAACTTATTCGCAAGCCGCGTTGATAATCTCAATAAGATACGCGTATTCGGGGAAATCCGACAGCAGCCGCGTCTTGCATCTGTTGATGAAATCTTGTCGCAATTCGGGATTGTCGCGCATTGCCTGCTTTGCGCCCCAGAGGTGCGTAAAGTCGCTCTGCGGGCGGAAAAGCACGTCTTTGTCGAGCAGGGTTTTCACGGTAGTTCCCGTATAATCCGCGCACATCGCGCAGATTCTCTGCTCGGCGAAAACCATATATTTGAGATAATCATCGCACTTCACCGCCGATTTCATAAACGCTATCGCCTGCGACGTGTAGAACTCCTTGAAGTCCTCGTCGGGAATATACAAAAACGCGGTGTTGAGCGGCAGAACGCTCTCCGAAAAATCGGGGAGAATATGCCCGTTTGTCTTGAAAAAATCGAGCGGCGGGTAGATCCCGTCGGATATCTCCTCGCGGTGCGCCGCAATAAGCGCCTCGCCGAACTCAGGGTTTTTCCACGCAACAAAATCCGTGTCGAGCATCACAACCGGCGCGGTTTGCTGCTTCAGCGCAAGCAGCTTCGCGCCTGCCCAGAACATCAGCGGATCTATCCCGTCAAGGTCGTCGGGGACGCATTGCGAAAGCTCGTTCCACACGCCCGCAAACCCGATGCGCTTATAATACTCCGCAAACGCGCCGTCGCAGCACATTGTTATCTCGCCGCCGTTTTTGCGCCATTGCAGCGCGGAAAACGCCGTGCAGTACAAATCAAAATCCTCCGCCGCGGGCTGGGGTTTCCCCTTAGCGGCGGCGGGCGCAAAGGACGCTATGTGAATCGCTTTCATAGAAGCCTTTCATTTTTCTCGCGTTCCCCCCTCCGGGGGGAACGCCGATAAAAGTGTTTTTAAAACCTGTGATTTTTGCGGTATGTATTCACCCAAAGAATTATCAGCCCTACGCCGCCGACGAGCACCATCGCCGCTCCGATTATAATGGGCTTAATCTCGCCCGCGCTGTCCGAGCGCACATAAATCGTATACGGCACGATGTATTTTCTGACGTTCGCGTGGGCGTAGATATTGAAATCCGTGTCGTAAATATCCCAAAGATAATGCGTAAGCCGCTCGTTCGCTTCGTAGTTAATATCCATTACTATCCCGCGGAACTCAAACGCGTCTCCGTTCGGCGAGCCGGGATTATCGGTAATAAGCGCGTTCACCGCCGCGATATCCTTCGGGTCGCTGACCGCGAAGACGCAGTATCTGCACTTGGTAATGTCGTTATCATACTCTAGAGGATAGACGTAATAATGCCACGCGGTAGCTTTTGAAACCTGAAATCCAAAGGCTTCGTTGTCGATGCTCATCCTGCCTATCTCCGCCATAACCGAGGATATCTCGCCCTTTACGAGCATATTATCGTGGAGATCGCCGCCCTTCAGCAGGCTGAAATCGCGCTCGCGCCCCGTGTACTTAATGTACCCGTTCACGCCGAAATACGTGATATACCCGCCGAGCAAAACCACGAGAATAAGTATTACAAACAAAAAAATTCGTTTAACAGACATAACTCAAATATTGTGAATTCCATACCCGAAGCGGTCCAGCGGGCAGATCATCAGCGTTTCAAACATTATACGGTCGTATTCGTCCAATTCGAGATTTTCCAAAAATTTCCGCAGCTCAAAGCTCCCCATGCTCCTGTTGAATAAGCCGAACATATCAAACGAGCCGAAGCTCGAGAAGCTTGTCAGCGAGAACGACCCGAAGCCGCCTCCGTAAAGCCTTAAAAGCCACTCCCACTCCCATTGATGGAAACTGCCGAAGCTCCACGTAGTAAACGCGAACGACCCGCTCTGCCAACGCTTGTACAGCTCAAAAAGCCACTCCCACTCCCATTCGTGGAATTTCCCGAAGCTTGTGAAGCGCCACGAAGTGAAAGCAAACGAGCCGATTTTTCCCAGAAACTCCCAAAACCCGACGAACGATGTGAGCCATTCGTAAGAAAACGATCCGCTTCCGAACTCCGTGAACCTGAACGAGCTCCGCGGTGTAAACGAGCCTGCGAAGCTGCTTGGGAAACTTCCCGTGAAGCCGCTTTGCGTTCGCGAGCCCTTTAGCGGCGCTGAACTCAGCGCCTTGCCGAAATCCGCCTTGCCGCCGAAAACCGCGGCAAGCTTTTCGTTGAGGTCGGGGTCATCGGGGGAGATCCGCTTAAGCCGCTTGGCGTAGCGCTCCCCGCCGTTTTCCAACAGCCAATCAAGGAGCGAGCCCGCGAGGAAATATCCGCGCAGCGAAGCCACGTCAAGGTTCTCGGGAATTTCCGAAGCGTGTCGGATCTTCCGTTTGTTGAGCCACAAAGCGCAATTCACAAGCCGCCCCCCTTTCCGTTAGAATTCTTTGCACAAATCTACTTATACTAATTATAGCACATAATGAGCAAAAATGCAATAGCTTTTTAAAATAAAGAGTACAAGAGGCAAGAGAAATCCCCCGCTCCGCGGGGGATTCTTGCTTCTAAAAAAACTTGCCTCTTGCCTCTATCAGCAATTCTGCATTTTCCATTGCCTCAAAGATGCCGCTGTGTGTAAAATACATCGTTCCGAGGATCGCCGCGGCTACAGCTATTATCAGGATAAGGATAAATGGCAGTATGCTGCGCTTTTTTGGCGCCGGCGTTTGCTCGTTTGCTGCGTCGTTCGGGCTTGGCGCGCCGAACGTAGATCTCCCGCAGAACGGGCAGAACCTGTCGATTGAGGGCATTATATGCC
>JAIDPG010000033.1 GCA_029062865.1 Oscillospiraceae bacterium | reverse complement strand
CACAAAGGAAAAAGAGTTCGAGATCACGCTGAACGCGGCGTTTGCGTATGACGATGAAACCGGGAAGCTCAAGCGTTACGAGATCGGCGAGAATTTCGGAAAATACACCACTATCAAAAGCGCGGCGGCAACGTATTTTTGCGCCGGAAGTGAGCAGCGGCTGAAAAAGCAAGAGATCGTATTGACGTGTGACACGCAGGTTATTTTTAATGATACAGATGACCCCGATGCAAGTGTCGTGGTATATGGCTCGTTTGAGCTGCCGAGTTTCGGCGACGGGTTTCTTATAATATATGACAAGCCGGATGAAGAAATCCCGAATGAAGGAGTTCTCACGTACGAGCGATCTGATATCGTGCTTACGGTGGATCATGAAGCGAAAACCATACGGTTTTCGGGCGGGATCAGAATTAACCATATTGAGAAAGGAACCATTAAAAATGAAAATCAATAAAATTATGGCAGTATTTGCGGCGGCATTGCTCTTTTCGGGCTGCTCAGGACGCGGATCCGTGCTTGACGATCAAAGCGGGGGTTCCGGTGATCCGGGAAGCCCCTCGCCGAGCTTCTCATCTGTTGCGGATCCGATGAAAGTTCCTTCGGGAAACGAAGGGCAGAAGATACCGTCGCTAGGGTATATTTTTAATGCCGATTTTTCGGCAGAGGACGGGAAGCTGATATTTTCCCCGACGCTCACAGGCACGGGGTCCGATACGCGCATAGGGATAATGGTTTTTGTTGACGGGATATTGCAGAAATACTCCGTGGACAATTCATCGGAAAACGGATATATGTCGATTTTTGAAATTAAGGGCAAATCGGAAGAGAAATACAAGCTATATCTCGACACAGAAGTTGACGAAACACGCTCGGAACATATCATTTCGTATGTGACAATGCTCGCGCCCGATTATGTTCCGCCGGAGGAAACCCCGCGGTTTGGATTTTATCATAGGAGCCTGCACCACAATTCCGTAACTGCACCGGACGGACTTATCCCCGCCGTCTCGGAAACACCGAACGTTCTCAAAGCCGATAACGCGGTGTTTACGCAGAAGCAGCTTGAATTTTATCAGCTTGAAAACGAGGATGAAATGAGCGGTTATACGTTCGGTTTCGGATTGCTGCAAAGCGATGAGCTTTACGAGACAAGCTACAAATTAGATCCCGGAAGTAACGAACTTGAACTTAAATTTTACGCCTATACAACGGAGAAGGCGGTACACGATTACCGTATTACGTTTTTTAAAAATCACGAGCCGGTCAAATTCAACGGCGGTTATGAGTATCTAGATTTTACACTGGAAGGGAACAAAATAACCGAGTGCAAAATCTCTATCCCCGATGTGAAGCCCGGCGATTTTATTTATTACATAGCCGCTCCGTTGGAAGCGAACGCGGCCTGCAATAAAAGCGAGCCGAAAATGGTTTTGAGCGCGGACGGAACATACGGAGGCAATCGTGACGCGGCACAAGGCAACAGCCAAAGCAGTGATCAAAGCAACATTCAAAGCCTAAGTCCGTCAAACGCGGAACTAAAAAACACGGTCGTTTTTGATGAACGGATATCAGTAGTTTCATCAATAGGTGATTTCATTTATGTAATGAGAGATTCGGAGCTGCTCAAAATAAATTCCTCGGGTGAGATAGTGAAAACGCTTTCCAATGTTGAGGATGTTGAAATACACGGTGATAAGATCGCGGTTAAAGAGAACCACGTTTATGATAATATCGAAGAAAACGGCGTTTTCGCGATGGGTATCTCGAAGGATCCGTATATCATTTTGTCGCTCTACGATACGGATTTCAATAAACTAAAATCAGTAAAAATCACCGAAAACGTAAAAGGCAATACCTATGTATTTGACGAAAATATCATCGTATATACCGTTGACCTCGGAAAAGAGCTTCGCTGCTGCGATTGGGATCTGAAAAACGAAAAGGTGCTGATGAAATGCAGAGGGTACATAAGTTTTCTCACGCTTGGAGACGGATTTGCCGCATTCAGAATGAGCGGCGATAATGGTAGATATTGCGGCGTTTGCACCCTTGACGGAAAGAGCGAGACCTGCCGAAAAGACGATATTTCAAGCGAGATCGGAACGTCCGGCGGTACCGCGCTGTGGTGCGATGCGCATGTGAACGTTGCCGGCGGTCAGCTGCCGAGCGGCGAGATCATACTTTGGCGGAACGGACAATTCGAGACGGTAAAGCCCGAAACACGCGTTGAAAGTCAAGACGCGTTTCTCACCGCCGAGAACGAGTTTTTTACCGCGCCCGAGGACGGCGGAGTTCTGAAGCAATATGTCAACGGTAAAAAAGCCGCCGAATTGCCTCTGGAGCGCACTGAGTACGTTTATTCGGTCACGCGCGCCGGAGATAAAATATTCGCGAATACGGCTTTAGGCAGTGAGTACAGACTAAGGATATGGGAGCTTAAACGATGAAGTTATCCATTAAAAATGTTTCCAAAACCTACGGAAAAAAGCGTGCGCTGAATGACTTTTCGCTTGACTTTTCCGCCGGAGTTTACGGGCTTTTGGGACCGAACGGCGCAGGAAAATCCACGCTTATCGGCACGATAACGGGACTTGTAAGACCCGATCGCGGAACGGTGGAATATTCGGACGAAAGCGGCGCAAGGCTATGCGAAAGGCTCGGATATTTGCCGCAATATCAAAGCTTTTACAAGAATTATTCCGCCCCCGAGTTTTTGAAATATATGTGCGCACTCAAAAAATACAAGCCGGATGATTTGAAAAAATACTGTGCTGAACTGCTGGAGCTTGTCAATTTATCGGACGCCGGAAACAAAAAGATAGGCGCGTTTTCGGGCGGCATGAAACAGCGCCTCGGGATCGCACAGGCGCTGATCGGCGAACCTAAGGTTCTGATTTTCGACGAGCCGACAGCAGGTCTCGATCCAAAGGAACGTGTGCGGTTCCGCAATATTATCTCCTCGCTTGGCAGCGAAAGGATAGTAATTCTAGCAACGCATATCGTGTCGGATATCTCGTATATCGCGAATAAAATAATTCTTCTCAATCAGGGGAAAATGACAGATTGCGGAACGGAGAGCGAGATCATTTCCAAGGTCACGCAAATGGTCTGGGAGTGCGAGGCACCGAGCTCGGAAGTACTTGAGATTATGAATAAATTCAAGGTCTCGAATGTTATCTCACAAGCGGAAAAATGCAAATTAAAAATTGTTTGCAAGGAGCGTCCGTTTGAAAACGCGGTTTCTGCCGTGCCCGATCTTGAGGACGTTTGTCTGTATGAATTCGGAGAATTATGATGAAAATTCTTTTCTATGAAATGCGCAAAAGCTGTCTCAAAACTGCGGTGTTCATTTTGCTGATAATATTCACCGCATTGAATTTTATCCGTATGAACGATCAATGCCGAACAAGGTTCACCATGACCTACGGCGAGCATGGAGCATATTACTTTCGGCTTTACGACACGATCTGCGGCGAGCTGACCGAGGAAAAACTAACACCGTTCCGCGAGCGCGCGAACGAGCTTGAAAACGAAGTTATGGATATGGTTTTCAGCACGGATTATCGACCCGATGAATTTTATACGGGCTATGTTTTCGGAGATTTTATGCTCTATAATGTGGATATCGGACGCGCGATAACCTACTGCTCGACTTACCCGAATACCTCGAACGCGATAGCCGCGCGTGCTGCCGAGAGCTATGAATTCTACAAAGGCGTCGGCAACGCATACGAGGCGAAAAAGGATCTTTTGATTTATGATTTGTACCGTGACCGCTTTATTCCCGAGTTCCGCGCAACGTATTGGACGAAATTGTTTTTCGAGCACGAATTTTCCTCGCTTCTTTGCGTGATCATGCTTATCTTCGGTCTTGCGGCGGGCTTTACAACGGAAAAGGAAAGCGGAATGTACCGTCTGATAATTTCAACGGGAAACAAAGTTAAAACCGCAGCCTCTAAAATCTGTTCGTCCGCTGTTTACTGCGCGTTTTTGTCGGTGTGGTTCACGGGCTGCGATCTGGTATTTTCCGATGCTCTGCTCGGAGTGAAAGGACTTGATATGCCGCTGTATTCGGCGGAAATGTTCGAGAAAACGCCGTTTAACATCAGCATTATCGGGGCTGTTTTTGTCGTGCTCGGAACGCGCTTTCTCGCGCTTTTTACGGTCTCGCTGATGATTTTGCTTATCTCAAAAATAACGCCTAACACGATAATTTCAATGGCGTGCAGCTTCGGGACAGTGCTTGGTTTGATACTGCTTACGGCGCTCACGCAAAGCGTTTGGAACCCGATCGGAATGCTCACACCGGATATTTATCTAACGGAGTTTTCGTGTGTGAATTTATTCGGAGAGCCTGTTTTAACGCTCCTTACGGCATTGATCGCTTTGTTTATTGAGTGTGTTGTTTTGGGATCAATTATTTGTTCCGCCAAAAATCGTGTGAGAAGATCGGGGGAGGTGAAAAAATGAGCGGTGAGGAATTTAAAAAGCTTTACATAAAATATTTCGGAATAGTTTTATCGCTGCTGTTTGTACTTGGTGAAATAGCTTTCGTAAATTTTCTCTACCCAAAGCGCGAATTTTCCTCCGCGGTGACAGGGCGGCATTTTTATGAATATATTACCGAATTTTCCGGCAAATTAACTCCCGAAAAAGAGAAAAAAATACTCGCCGAACAAGAGCGTATCGTTGACGCGGAAAATGCCGAGGCGGCTATTGAAAAAAGGCTGTTTAACGGCGAATATTCATGTGAAGACGAATTTGTTTCCGAATATAATGAGAATCACTTGATAACCGAACGCAAGGAAGCGTTCGACTTGATTTTTGAGCAATACAGCTATGCGCTCGAAGCGCCGAATGATCGGTATCTGACAATGGGGAATTACAACGGCTTGGGCACCGACGTTCCGGACATTTTGATGTCAGCGCTTGTGATACTTATGACCGCAACGCTGTTTTTGAGCGAGGAAAGCTCTGGAGTGATAACCTTTATCAGAATAAGCGCAAACGGAAAGGAAAAAACGCTTTGCGGAAAATTATCCGCGATATCGCTGTTTATCGTATGCGCTCAAATTTTCCGTGCACTGCTTGAGTTTGTTGTGATGATATCACGCGGCGGTGTTCACGAGCTTTTTTACCCGCTGCGCACGCTCGAATATTTTGAAAACTCGCCGTATGATATTTCAATACTGCAAGGGTTTATCACAATATCCGTGCTGCGGCTGCTTGGATATTTCTTTATTGCGGCGCTTGTGATTCTGCTGTCGGTGACGATCCGCAAAGCGCTCTTTACAATATTTATCCCAAGTGCGGCGTGTGTTTTGCAGCAATTCGCGTTTAACGATTCTGAGACCACGGCAACCCCCGCGTATTATCTTCCAACGGGTCTATTGCGCGGCGTCGGATATTTACGCGGTGATGTTATCGAAATTAACAGTCAAGGAGAAGAGATAAAAATATTTTCTCAAATTCCTCTTATTTTTTTGATCATTCTTATAATTTTAAGCGTTGTATTTATTATTGTTTCGGTGATAGCGGCATATAATTATTATTCCGGCGGCAGCTTTAAAAAATTGCTGAGTAAAGCTCCTGCGATCGCGGCAGTTTTGATGGGCTTTACGCTTTCCGGCTGCAATTACCATACTCCGGAGAATGTGAGCTATAATCTTTTGGAGAGAAGTTTTTTCGCTCAGAATGATGATTATTTTTATATCTCATCGGGAGGCGGTATAGTTCAAATTTCGAAGCATGACAGTTCCGAGCTTGAACTTATCCACAATGTTTGGGATGAGGAACTGAATTTATTCAATACGCCGCTTTTTATTAACGGCGACAAGCTTTATTACCTCAACGGCGCGGAGGTTTACGGCGTTTCGCTTGAAGATTACGGTACGAATAAGATCTATTCCGAGAAATATTACGACAATTCCGGATTTTTGGGCGTAAGTTTTGCAAGCAGTCCCGATCTGGGCAAAAACCTTGGAATTATTTCGGGATTTTTTACGTATGGCGGGGATTTTTATTTCGTTTACGGCGACCGAATATTAAAAGACGGGAAACGGCTTTTTGATGATGAAATTTTCAATGGGAGAGTGTGCTTTGACGGACGGAGAGTTTATTATATAAACCGCCTGTTGGAGCTAAAAAGCTACGATCTCGTAACCGGTGAAAATATTCGGCTCCCTGGAGAATTTGTTCGTGCGGTTTACTGTAACGGACCGCGGCTTTTGTATTCCGACAAGAACGGAATATTTGCTCTTGATACCTCGGACAACTCTTCGGAAAAGCTTTCCGATCAAACTGCTGACCGGATCGACGCCCGCAATGACAAGGTAGTTTTTAAAAGCGGCGGAAGTTTGTACCTTTTAAGCAATCCTCTCGTTGAAATTTATAATGGTGATCTCGAGTCGTTCGCGGTATCATCGGACGGAAAACATCTCATTGTTGTGCGGCACGACGGCGGTTATGATATATTAGATCTATAGCTTTTTGCCCCAAAAAATTGTAAGCGCTCAAACTAAAGCGCGTTCGGAGATGAAACCGGCGGTGATATTTGAGGGGGTATTTGAGGAATAACATTGCGGAATTTGTTGACAAGCCGCGGATTATGTGATATAATATATTTATTGGGAATTCCCGGATAAATTGAATTTTTAGAAATGCTTATGGAGAGAAAATGAACGAAGACTTGTATTATTGTAAAGATTGGAAACATCAGTTCTATAAAGATTACGACATTTGTGTTTCGGATTTTGTGGAAAGTAGAAGTGGCGGTGCGTTACTTCAAATTCATTGTGTTGTAATCCGCGATGATAAAGTTGTATATGCAAAAAGCGTTTCAAAATTCGAGAGAAATATACGTAATTATATCAGAGCATTTATAGATAGAATGGGAATGGATGAGCCCGGGCGCGATGAATGTCGCGATGTAAGAATATAGTATTATACTCCCGACGGCAGCGATTGGGGATACGAAATTCCGTTAAGGATAGCAATTACCTTTTACAGACCAATAAAAATTGAGGATAAAGAACAAATGTTACTCAAAGAACAGATATTTGCAGAACTATGTGATTTGGTGTCATAATGCATCTAAAATATTATATATTCTGATTTATCAAGCACATCAAATTTGTTTCTTTCCTTACTTCATTGACTCTGCCTTTATTTCATACATCATTGTATATGAAAAAGGCTGCATAGTTTTCTGCGCAGCTTTTCTATATTTGCTTGCCCCCGTTGATTACAAATCATCGGGGGCTTTTTGTTGTGATGTCTTACACTCGGTTATCCGAATGTACCGTAAAGTTTGTTCAACATAGTGAGATTGGCAAGCTACGCTTATCCATCTCGCATTGATCAAGGAAAATACCTTAGACCCGGCTCGTCCGATCTTAAAAAGGTCGGGCAAATCACAAACTCCAAAACGGATCTTACAATGAACAGGCAAGCATGTTTTTCAGAGGCAGGAGCTTTTGCCGAGATGTTGAGTGCCAAACCGGAAAATAAAATCGAGGGTTTACC
>JAIDPG010000329.1 GCA_029062865.1 Oscillospiraceae bacterium | reverse complement strand
TGGCGGAAAGAAAGGGATTCGAACCCTTGAACGGGTATTAGCCGTTACACGATTTCCAATCGTGCGCTTTAGACCAACTCAGCCATCTTTCCGTAGGTCTTTTTCAGAATATACACTCAACTTAATCATTATAACACAACGGCTCAGATTTGTCAAGGGGTTTTTCGAAAAAAATATGTAAAGCCGAGGAAAAACCTCGGCTAAGTGTTACTTCTTGTTCTGCTGGTTCTGCTGATTCTGATCCTGCTTCTGCTGTTCAGACTGCTTCTGCTGGTTCTGATTAGACATAACATTTCCTCCTGCAAATTTTCTGCAAATTCTTGCATAATATTGCGGAATTTTTCTCCGCAGTCATATTTTGCACGGAATTTTCGACATTATTCACCGAACAGAAAATTTTCGCGCTTGATTCTGCAAAGCTGATTATATTGTTAAAGTAGTACAAAAGAGCATCAAGAAATTGTGCACCTTGACAAATTTGCGAATTTGTTTTATAATTACAAAAAAACTTGTTAAGTTTTCCGTGGTTTTTCGGTTAATAATTACAGAACCTGCCGGAGGTGACAATATAGAGGATCGCGCGATTATCTGCCTGTTCTTCGAGCGAAACGAGGCGGCACTTGATGAGGTCTCCCGAAAATACGGCGCGGGCTGCATGGCGATCGCGCGGAATATTCTGAACAGCCCCGAGGACGCGGAGGAGTGTGTGAACGACGCTTACCTGCGCGCGTGGGAATCCATTCCGCCGAATGATCCGCCCGTGCTCGGAGCGTTTTTGGCAAGGATAACCAAAAACCTCGCGCTGAGCAGGCTCGCTTTCCGTAATGCCGAAAAGCGCGGCGGGAAGTCGGACGCGCTTTCGTTTGACGAGCTTGAGGACTTCCTCTCGGACGAAAGCTCCGTCGAAACGGAGGCGGAGCGCCGCGAGCTGATTGAATCGATAAACGTATTTTTGAAAAAACTCCCAGCAAAGCAGCGGCAAATTTTCGTCGGGAGATATTGGGGCGGCTTCAAATTATCGGAGCTCGCAAGGCGCTTCAAAATGACCGAGGGCGGCGTTTCGCTAAGCCTTGAGCGTACTCGCAAAAAGCTTAAAAAGCATCTCGAAAAAGGAGGCTTTGACGTATGACTAAACAGGAATTTCTGGGCGCGGTTAATGAAATCGACGATGAGCTTATCGGCGAAATGCTCGGCGCTTTCGGGATTTTTCCCGAAAAAACGCGGACGGAGCTTTATTATGACGAGCCGGAGGTCGTCTGTCTGACCGACAAGCGCGTTCCATTTTGGAAAATCGCCGTGTCCGCGGCGGCTGCGATCTGTGTTTTCTTCGCGGGAATATTCGCAGCGGTGAAGCTTCGCTTAATTCAGCTGCCCGAGGCCCTGACAAGCGAGCAGCCCTCCGCGGAGCTCAGCAAGCCCGACGATTTTTCCGCGCCCGCGGAATCCTCCGCCGCAAGCGAGCCCGTTATTTCTGAAATTCCGCAATACGACGGCAGCTTTTCGTTCTCACTTGAGGGGCGGGACGATCTTTATTACGGGGTTTCGGGCATGCTTTATAACTCGAATTGGCAAAAACCGGCAGTGGTTACGGTGAACTTCGGCAATCTTTCGGCAACCAACAAAGTGCATATTTCAATAACCGGAGACCCCGCCCACCCGGAGGATTATGTTTTATCCGAGGAAATAATTGTAGACAGAAACGGCGAATTTGAAATACACTACAACTCCGACTATGTTGTGGAGCTGCCCGTGTATCTTTTGGTTACAACCGGCGGCAACGTTACCTTTGAAGGGCATTGGAAGCCGTGATTTTTGTTTCGGAGGTGAAAAATATGAAAAAGCTTTTTGCCTTTATTTCTTTGGCGAGTATTTTAGCGCTTTCGGGCTGCTATCCTACTGAAAAGAAAATCTACAGCGAAATATCAAGTGATTTTTCCGAAACCTCAAATACCGAAATTGAAAGCTCGCACTTTGAGTACAGCAAGGATAATCTTTCCGCACACTTTGACTTCCCCGAAATCCCCGACAAATTGCCGTCGAGGATAAAGCTCAAGGAAAAAATATTCGACCGTCAAAAAGCAATTGAATTGCTTTTTAACGGCGAAGCGCCCGCGTCGGAGTATCTTTACGGCGAGCACAACGAATGTGGGCAATATATTTCAAGCGACGGCTCGGAGCTGATAATTGAAGGGAATAAAATAGCCTACTATAACGGGAAATTCGACGATGAAAATCTTCCCGTTGCCTATTTCCCGATTATGAATTCATGCAGGGAGCATTTCAGGGATAAGTTCTCCATCACCGAAAACGAGCTTGAGGAGTTCCCGCTGCAAACGGCTTTGAAAACCGCGAACGATCTTATTTTCGAGCTTGGGATAGAGGGCTTGGGAGAGCCTGAAATTTACGCGGTATCGCTGGCGAGCTACGAAAAAATTCGCGAGGACGACCCGCAAATATTTAACGATGAAATTTCGCTGACCAAAGACAACGAAATTTACGTTTTTAGATTTCCGCAGGAAATAAACGGTGTAAAGCTGTCGGATATAAACGTTGACATTAAGGACAGCACAAGGGAATGGGCAAGCCTCGCGACATCTTCCTCGTTCGTTGTCGGGGTATCAAAGGATGGGATTTTTGAATTTTACATCGACGCGGCTTACGAAACGGACGTTGAAATATTAAACGACGAAGCCGTAAAATATAACTTCAGCCACGCTGTTTCCGAGCTTCGGAGCCATTTTGAAAAAGTGATTTTCACTCGCTCGAAATCCGTCGTTATAAGCAAGGCGGAGGTTATTTACTTCCCCGTTGAAAGGAATGAAATAGGAACTATGGAATTTCTCCCCGCGTGGAGCTTTAACGGCTATTGCCGCGATTATATATTTGAGGAAAAGCTCAATTGCGTTTCGCCATGGGATTTCAGATTTATCGTTACTACGGACGCGGGCGTTGTGCGAGAGTACAGCGAGGTGTGATATTATGATGAGGGCTAATTTGTTTAAATTGATTCACTCGCCCATGTTTTATCTGTCGCCGTTGGCAGTACTCGCAATTTCACTTTACAACGCGTTTTACGGTATTCACACGTTCTCGAATCTTCTTCTGAAAATCGATTATCTGATAAGCTTTGAATTTTACCGCAAGCTGTTCATATTATTCGCTGCCCTGCCGTTTTCTTCCAATTTCGCGGACGAATGGAATTCCAAAGTCATCACAAACTGTATATCCCGAAGAAACGTGCGCGTTTACGCGGTTTCCAACATAACGATATGCTTTTTATCCGCTTTCGCCGTTGTTTTTGCGGGAATGATGATCTATGTTTTTGTGCAGTCGGCGCAAATGCCGTTATATGATGAAAATTCGTTTTTCCCACCGTACGGCGAACTTATAAAAAACGGTGCGCCGATGCTCGCCATTACAGCGATCGTGTTTGTTTACGCGTTAAGCTGCGCGATGTGGGCAGTTATGGGGCTGGCGGCGACGGCGTTTTTCCCGAGCCGATATATCGCGGTTTGCGCGCCGTTTGTGTTCAGCTATATGTTCGAGCGATTTTCAAAAATCGTTCCCGGAGAATTTCAGCTCGGACCGCTGTCGCAGTCGTGGTCGGGGTGGGAGCCGCTCCCCGCGTTTGCGAAATCCGTCGCTGTAATTCTGTCCATAACCGCCGTGTGCGGGGCAATTTTCACGATAAAAGTTAAACGGAGGATCGAAAATGAGCTTCCTTAAGGCAACACCGCGCAATTACCGCCCGAAGGGCGGTAATTGTACCGTTTTCCGAATTACCGCGCAGAATTTCCGCAAGTGGCGGACAGATTACAGAATTTTGACTATCGCGGTTTTTCTCGTGATTTTGATTTTTATGTACGCCGAGGATTTCAAAGCCCTCGCGGGTTATCTGAACTGCAAAGCACCCGTCTGGATTTTCCCGTTTTTGTACACAAAAAGCAGCGCGAAAATTCTTTTCACGCTGCCTGTGATATTGCTGTTCTGCGACGCGCCGTTTATCGATGGAAATCAGCTGTTTGTGATGATAAGAGCAACGCGGACGAAATGGCTTTGCGGACAGGTTTTGTACATAATTTCCGCGGGCGGAGTGTATTATTTCTTCATTTTCGCGGTCTCGGTTTTGTCGATGATCATCTTCGGAGAGCCTTCGCTCGATTGGGGCAGAGCGCTCACCGCGGCGGCTTACGACAGTTCTATAATAACCGCCGCTGAGGTTTATTCGCTGAACGTCTCGCGATTGACTGTGGAATTCTTCACGCCGCTGCTCGCGTGCTTTTATACGTTTGTTATGTCGTGGCTTTCGGCGGTTTTCCTCGGGCTTTTGATTTTCGCGTGCAATCTGATAAGCGGCTCCCGCGTGTGGGGAATCGCGGCGGGCGCGTTTTTCGTGGTTTTGACGCTTGTCGCAAAGCTTCGCCGGCACCTTGACCGCTTCTCGCCGATAACGTGGTCGACGCTTGACGGAATCGACGTCGCGGGGCTTACGGCTCGCCCGCGCATCGGATATTGTCTCGGCGCGTACGCGGTGCTGATATTCGGCTTAACGGCGGCGATATTTATCAGCCGCGGGAGAGTGGCTCTTACCGCTGATTAAAGGGTTCAATGCGAATTCCCCGCTCGCGCGCCTCGCGGTTCAGCGACTCTATTTTGCAGAGCAGCGCGTTTTCCTCATAAATCAGTGCGTCTATCGCGCGTTCGTCGGTCACGAAATCGAAGTTCGTCCTTACGTCGGCAAGCTGCTCGGTGAGCTCCGTGATGCGCCTTGAAATATCGTCGCACTCGCGCTCGGACAGTAAATCCCTGTTCTTTCTTGAAAGCAGTTTCATCGTCGATCCTCCAAATTGTTTGTGAATTACTCGCCAAGAATTAAGTAAACCACAGCCCCGCAGACTATCCATGCGGTGAGGTCGGCGGTGAGCGCGGCGGGTATCGCGCAGCGCGTCCGCTTGCGCTTTACCGCGGAGAAGTAGACGGCGGCGGTGTAAAACGTCGTCTCGCTGGAGCCGATGAGCGTCGCCGCGACGCGCTCCGCAAACGTGTCCGCGCCCGCCGCGGCGGCTATCTCGTTGTAGACCGCCATCGCGCCGCTGCCCGAAAACGGGCGCAGAATAACAAGCGGCACGACCTCGCTCGGGAATCCGACCGCGGCGCAGAGCGGCTTCAGGGCGTTCGTCAGAAGCTCCACCGCACCGCTCGCCCGGAACATCCCGATACAGACAAGCAGCAGAATCAGCGCGGGAAGTATATCGGCGCAGGTTTTCAGCCCTTCGCCCGCTCCCGCGCAGAATTCCCCGAAGATGTCCACGCGCTTAACCGCCGCGTAAATCAGCACCGTGACGGTCACAAGCGGGATTATCCAGTCGGTTACGCTCATATATCGCTCCTTTTGGCTTTGTAATCGGTTTTTTTCGGCTTAACACTCACCGGTTTTTTTGTGTTTTGCGCCATATTTGGCTTTAAAATGCGGTATATGTAAATCGTCTTTTCGCAAATTTCCGAGAATTTGGCTTTGCAATCGGATTTCAGCGCCATTGCTCCGCTTCTGTGTCCGAATTGCATTTTGTGAAACGGCTTTATAATGCGATTTATCCTCTTCGTTCACGCCAAAATCCCTGTGAAAATCGCTCAACGTGGCTTTACAATTGGCTTTATGCGGCACATCAGCTTCGCCGATGTGACAACCAGAACCACCGAGTATGCCGATACGATCCACACACACGGAAGTATCTCAAACGGTTTCGCGGCGCCGTTTGCGGCTCGGAGCGCCGCGGCGGTCGTCGGAATCAGCTGTAGGCTCGCCGTGTTCAGTACGGCGAGCATTATCATGTCGTCCGTTGCGGAGTCGGACGTGTCGCCGCTCTCCTCCGCAATCGCCTTCATCGCGGCAAGCCCTAGCGGCGTGGAGGCGTTCCCGAGCCCGAGAATATTTGCCGCGAGGTTCATTGTGATAAGCCCCGCTGCCCTGCCGCCGCGCTTTACTCCGCGAAACAAAAACCCGACGATCGGCGACAGCAGCCGCGCGAGCTTCTCAACAAGCCCCCCGCGCTCCGCGACGCGCATAATGCCGCTCCAGAAGCAAATTATCCCGCAAAGCGAGATTACGAGCTCCACCGCCTCGCCCGACTTCGCGAGCATCGCCGCGGAAAGCTCCCCCATTCGCCCGCCCGCCGCCGCGAAAATCAGCGACAGCACGGGGATCACGATCAAAATTACCTGCATTTTCAGCTCCTAAAATTATAATTCAGTCGAGGATTTCAAAAAAATTGGAAATTTTATGGAAAAATCCACATTTTGTGTATAAAACGAATTGACAAAATTGTCGAAATATGGTATAATAAGAGTACGGCAAGAGAAAAAAGCCGCAATATGTTGATTTGGAGGAGATTTTATGATAAAGTCAACGGGGATCGTACGAAATGTGGACGAGCTTGGGCGGTTCGTCATTCCCATAGAGCTTCGCCGCACTTTGAACATCGACGAGAAGGACAAGCTTGAGATTTATGTTGAGGACGACAGAATTATCTTGAAAAAATATATGCCCTCGTGCGCGTTCTGCGCGAACGCCGAAGACATCACTGTGTACAAGGGCAAAAACATCTGCCGGGAGTGCCTCGCCGAGCTCGCCGCGCTGCAAGCCGCCCCCGAGCCGCCGAAGCCTGTCGACGCACAGTAAATTCTATTCAGCGCCATACAAAAAAAGACCCGCTTAAGCGGGTCTTTTTTAATTGATAATTGATAAGGTACAATTGAAAATTACGGAACGCCGCCTTCGGCGGCGATTTTTCTGCGCGAAGCGCGCTCCACAATTGTCACTTTTCAATTTTACCTTGTACATTAAAAAAATTTATTTCTTACGGAAGTTGGGGTTGTCGTCCGGCTCGCGCATTATTACGTCGTAGAGACGGCGTGTTTTGTTGGTCTTGTTGTGCTTTTTGGATTTCAGCATATCAAGCTCCGAAACCTCGTCAGCGTAGGGATCGCTTTCGTTGTCGAATAAGCCCCTGTCCTCCGTCCAGATACCGGACGGCGCGTTTTCGCGGGTTACGTGGTCAGGGATCTGGCGGTTCTCGCTGTCGGATCTCGCCTTTCTGCGGCGCGGAGAGCCGCCGTCCTCGGACTGCTCCAGCACATCGAAAATGTCTCCGATGTCCTTGAACGGCTCCGATTCGGGTTCCGCGTCGGAGATCTTATCCGCGATTTTCTCGCGCGGGATAACAATATCCGTCTGCGGCGCGGTGACAACGGGTGCGCCCGCCGCCTTGCCGTAAGCGCTTATTGCCGCGGCGTTTTTGCGTATAACTTTGGGCTGCTGCGGCTTCGAGATTTCGGGTGCTTTCTTCTCCGGAGCTTTAGGCGCTTTTTCGCGCGGCTTTATTTCCTCGGAAATATTCTTGGAGATTTTCGGGGATTCTTCGGCTTTATCTTCGGAAAAAACCTCAAACGCGGGAACAAACTTCTCCGGCTCTGGCGCGGGAGCGTCAAACGACGGCTCCGCGAACGGCGTGACGGCATTGCGCCGCGCCTCCTCTTCCTCGTCGAGCTCGCGCCGACGCGCTATTTCCTCCGCAAGCTCGCGGCGCTTCCTCTTGTCCTCCTCGAGGCGCTTTCTGTCCTCGTCCGAAACGCGCGGCGTGGCATTCTCCTGCCCGAACGGCTTAAATCCCGCGGGATCGGGATTTTTCGTGTATTCCTCCTTGCCCATGCTCTCGCCGTTGCGGATTATGTGGGAGATCTGCGGGCGCTCGTTTTTGCTGCGCTGCTTGGCGGGCGATGTGAAGAAGCCTTCCTTCAGCACTCGCTGAGCTTCGGGGTCGCGCGGCGTTTCCTCTTCCTGTTGTGGCTCCTGTGAAATAGCCTTGCGGCTTATCCGCTCGGGGATAAACGGCTTTACGACGCGCTCTCGCGACGCAGGCGGAACGATCTGCTGCGGCTCGTGCTTCGGAACCTCGACGATAGGGGTGCTTTTCGAAATGTCAACGTCCAGCGAATACTCGAGGAAGCTGTCGAGCTCCTCCGGGGAGATCTCGCCGTTCTTGACCTTCTCCTTCATCGCCTCCATATACGCGAACCAGTATTCGTAGTCCTTTATGCTCAACGTCTTGTCGACGCGGGCGTACATCTTGTCCGTAACCTCGCGGCACTTTTTCTCCAGCGCCTCGTCCACGGTCGGGCGCGGGTGCTCCTCCTCCCAGATCTCAAAGCAGGTTTTGCCCGTCGGGACATAGCGCGAGCAATATTCCTGCAGATGCTCCTTGTCGCGCGGGAAAAACCGCCCGCAGCGCCTGCACTTGCCGAGCCACTGCCCGCTTTCGATAAGCGCGTCTATCTCGAGATCAATCGCGGCCTTGAGACTGCACGGCATATAGATCTTCTCGGTGTAGCTGTCCATTTTCCCACGAACAACGCCGTAATGCGACAAATTTTGCGGGAGCCCCGCCTTCATTCTCGAAAACGCGTCCATTGCTATTTTATCGGAAATGGCGCTGTAATCGCCTATTTCGGAATAATCCTCGCTGTAATCAAAATCGCTCAGGAGATTTCGCACGATGTCCTTTGAGACGTTCGGGAACAAGAACGGCGCGGTCGGCACTCGCCCCGCTGAAAACGTTTTCGTAACGCCGAGATCCTCAATGCGACAGCCCATCTCCCGCGCGGTCACGCTGAACGCGAGGTCGAAGTAATTCCTGCGCGAAACAGCCTCGTCAACCGTCGTAATGCCGTCCGCGAACACGAACTCCACCTTGCTGCGCGCGTAATCCTGCACGCGCACGATATTCTGCCATTCGTTTATCGCGCGGTTGTAGCGAAGATCGCAAAGCCGCGAGAACACAAGCTTCTCGAAGTCCGTCTTGCAGCGGATAAAGCGGTTCCACAGCGCGTTTACGCCCACATTGTCGCGGCGGCAGATGTAATCGAGCCAGCAGTCGAGAACGATGCGCTCATACGTCGAACGGATATTATGCTCGATAAAGCAGTGCGCCGACTGCATATCGCGACGGAGCTCGGACATACGGTCGTGATCGGGCTCGCCGGTCTTAAGGCACTCGTTGCACAAATCTATCGAGTGCTTAGCGAAGTACGAGAAGTCGTACTCGCAGAAATCCAACAGAGATGTAGGGTAGCGAAGCGTGAAAATCTCGTTGGAGTTCTTCCCGACGAGCTTCAGCGTTTTATCCATACCAACACCCCTTTCCTTAAATAAATCCGAGCGAGCGGCTTTTAACCGGAGCTCGATGAGCTTGAAATAACCGTTGAGCTTGTTGTACCCGAGGTTGAGCTCGGCTTGCTTGAAGAGCCGTTTGACGAGCCGCTTCCCGAGCTGCTTGAGAGCGGCTTTTTGAGATACGGATTCTCGCGGACGCTCTTTCCGTCGACTATCAGCACCTCGGTGTCCTTGCCGTTGATTTTGCGGATCTTCCACTCGACGAAGTTCTGGCTGAGGCTCGTGTACTCCGCCGTGTGAATTCGCTCGCAGCCGAGAACCTTTTTCGCAACTCCCATAGGGAGCTTTATGTCGTCGCCCGTGTATTCAACATAATATCCCATCGTGCTGCGGTCCGACGTGACTTCGAGATAGCGCACGAGACGATATTCCTCGTCGCTTGAAAGCTGCTCGTAATTCAAATCGCGCTTGGACAGATACGGTCCGACGAACGTGATTTCCCCGAAAAAGCGCGTCGCGCCGATAAGCCCGACAATGCCGATTACGAAAAGCAGCAGATACATCGTTCCGAGGACGGTTTTAAGCGTTTCGTTGGACGTATTCACGAAAAACAGCACGAGCATCACGGCAACGGGCGGAATAACGAGATACCAATTGCCAAAGCCGAAAAACGTGATAAGAAAGACGATCGGCGGCAGGATATACGAATTCACCTGCGTAATCACCTGCTTGCGCGACAAAATCATAAGCCCCATCGCGGAAACGTTTATAAACAAATACAGCACAAACGCGGGCACGGGGTTCTCAAACTCCAGATAATACGCATAGCTGATCCACGCGACCCAAATCATAAAGCCCGTATACGCCCAGCTTGCAATCGCGACGCCCCGCCGAAACCAAACGTTCTTGAAAAAAGCCACAAGCTTGTCCATTCTCTTGTTCCTTCCTTGATGTATGTAAATCTGTTCCTTTATTCTCGCTTCCGCGGCGCGGAGGAAGAATAAAGCATAAAAGCACTGCTTCAAAGATGTACTGAAAACAATTCCTCATATTATATTGTATAACAAAATTCAAAAAAATGCAAGTGTTTTTCGTGATTTTTTTGCCGCAGCGGGAATTTTTGTGGATTTTTCGGCAAGAGTGAGGGGGGCTGCGCCCTAAGCCCCCTTTTGGGGGATGTGCCCCAAGCCCACTTTTTGGGGCTGTGCCACGAGCTTGAAGCCATGTGATATTTCATATTATCCGCAGTTTTCCCCGCCTCCGGAAGGGAGAACGTCGGATAAGCAGCTCCCCTTTGTTCGCGCAAAACAAAAATCCCCCGCGATGCGGGGGATCAAATTATACATTATCAATTTTCTCTGCCTTGGTTAAACTTCTTGAGCAGGCTGTCAATGTCGTTGGAGTCGCCGAAGCCATCCGCGAACGGGCTGCGTCTTTCCTCCTGCTCCTCCTCGGATCCTGCCTCCGGCGTGGGACCCTCCACGGGAACTCTCGGAGCGGAGACGCCCGTCATCACACCGGGAGCCGCGTTCTCCGCGAAATCCGTCGCTACAACGATAAGCGAAATCTCGTCATCCGCAAGGTCGTCGTCGAAGACAATGCCGCACTTGAACTTCGCGTCCGCATTGAACTTCTCGGAGATCTCCTTCGAAAGCCCGTCGAACTCGTCCAGCGGGAACGAGGACGGAATGCTTACGTTAAGCAGACCGCGCCGCGCGCCGTCGATAGACGTTTCGAGAAGCGGGCTGTTAAGCACCTCATTAAGCGCCTCGTCGATCTTGTTGTCGCCCTTGCCCTTTCCGATAGCGATATGCGCGATGCCGCTGTCCTTGAGAGCCATTGTAATATCGGCAAAATCCACGTTGATATAACCGTCGCCCTGCAAAAGCTTTATCATACCCATAACGGACTTGCACAAAATGTCGTCAACCTCGCCGAACGCCTCTTTAAGCGATACCTTTGGCTTCGAGCCTCTGAGCTCGCGCACGCGGTTGTTCGGGATTATGATAAGCGCGTCGACAAACTTCTTCATCTCGGAAACGCCGCCGATAGCCATCTGCATCTTAGCGTCGCCTTCCCAGTCGAACGGCTTTGTAACAACGCCGACCGTCAAAATTCCCTTTTCCTTAGCCACGGAAGCCACGACCGGAGCCGCGCCCGTGCCCGTGCCGCCGCCCATACCCGCGGCAACGAACAGCATCGAAACGCCGTCGAGCGCCGCCGCGATGTCGTCGCGGTTTTCCTCAGCGGAGGCTTGTCCCTTTGTCGGATCGTTGCCCGCGCCCTGACCGTGCGTTGTCTTGCGCCCGATCTGGATACGCTTCATCTTGCTGCCGTCCTTCTTTCTCAACGCAGCAACGTCTGTATTCGCGATGACATACTCGACGTCCAGAACACCGCTGTCGACCATATGCGCCGCCGCGTTTCCGCCCGCGCCGCCAACGCCGAACACCATTATTTTGGTGTTCATCTGAAAGTCGTCCGTCAAATCAAATCCGTCTTCAATATCGTCAATAGCAAAAGCCATAATTTAAACTCTCCTTTGATTTTAGAATACGCAATATTTAGTAGTTCTCTAAATATTATAACACATTACTTTCCAAAATGCAAGCCTTTTTTTAAATATTTTTACAGATTTGGGAATAAAATCCAAAATTACTGAGCTTCGGGGTTTTCGGGCTCGGGTTCTTCGGGAGCTTCGGGCTCCTCGGGCTCGGGAGATTCCGGTTCTTCCGGTTCTTCGGGCTCGGGATCTTCGGGATAT
>JAIDPG010000328.1 GCA_029062865.1 Oscillospiraceae bacterium | reverse complement strand
GCGGGAGACATCGGTGAGATAAGTCCCGTCACGTCTTTCAGCAGCAGCTCGCAGTCCTCGCGTTTAAGCGACGTGCGCATTTCGCGGGAGCGCAGGCTCACGAGCACAACGCGCTCGCCGCCGCAGGCTCCGCAAAGCCGCTTCAGATTTTCCTCGTTTATTTTCGGCGCGTCCGTCATAATGATCGTGATGTCGCATTTCGCCGAATTATAAAGGTAAACCGTCCGCTCGCCGTCGTAAAGGCTCGGCAAAACTGAGCGCGTTTTTATCGGGTAGTTTTCCGTGTCCGCAGGCAAAATCGGGCTTCGCGTAACTCCGTGGACGCGCATCTCAAAGCCCTTTTCCGCGAGCATTTTCCCGAGCAAAATCGGCGGAAGACAGAACTCCTCCGTGCCGATTATCTCAACGCTTTTCGCTTGTGAGATCGTCGGGCTGAGCTCCCTGAAAACCGCGCCGCAAAGCGCCTCGCACTCGTCAAAATAACGCTGGCAATTTACGCTCAGGCGAATATCATAAAGCGAATTCAGCTCAATGATTTTGTCGGGATTTTTCAAGCGCTCCGGCTCGTCGGGAGAAAATTCCTCTGGAAAATTCAAGCTCGGGAGCTCGTCATAAATATACTTCGCACACGCTCTCACGCCGATATTTTCAAGCGTCGAAACGCTCTCGCGGCTCGCGGCGAACGCGTGCGCGGAAATCGGGATCCGGCAATTCGCGAGAATCTTTTCGGCGAGCGCCTTGACGGTGTTGCCCGTCGTGAACTCGTCGTCGATGATGAAAATATGCTCAAGCTCGGCGAGGTTTATTTCGCGCACGCGGAGCTTGTGCAGCGGCGCGTGGCTGTGCGCCTCGCGAAGCGTCACGCGCTCGCAGAAATCGGGCAGCTCCTCGCGCGTTGTGCTGATCAGAAAGCAGCGCTCCCCGAGGACGGACGCGGCAAGCGCCCCGATGCCGACGGCGGTCTCCGAAAAAACCACCGCGAGGCACTTCCCGCTGGGGCAGAGCTTCAGCAGCTCCTTGCCCATTTCGTCGCAGCGCGAAGCCGTCTCGCGCGGGTCGCTCGGATAATGCTTCGACTGCGTTTTATTCACGATGAGATAATCGCGAAGCGGGTTGAGGTCGCGCTTGGCTCTGCCGATCAAATCAAAGGTGATTGTCAGGTCTTCGCCGATGTT
>JAIDPG010000327.1 GCA_029062865.1 Oscillospiraceae bacterium | reverse complement strand
GCGCCGGTGATCATGTTCTTGATATAGTCCGCGTGGCCGGGGCAGTCAACGTGAGCGTAGTGACGAGCGTCCGTCTCATACTCAACGTGCGCGGTGTTGATCGTGATGCCGCGCTCTCTCTCCTCGGGAGCCTTATCGATCATATCATAAGCCTCGAACTTAGCCTGTCCCTTAAGCGCGAGCCACTTGGTGATAGCTGCGGTAAGGGTGGTCTTGCCGTGGTCAACGTGACCGATAGTGCCGACATTTACGTGGGGTTTGCTGGAATTATATTTTTCCTTAGCCATTGGTATTTCCTCCTTACAATAGGCAATTTAAAGTTTACAGTAATATTTTACCACAAAACGCTTGAAAAATCAAGTGGTTTGGATAAAATTATTTCATTTCTTCTCCCCGCTCCGCGGGGAGAAGAAACGTTTTGATTTAATCGTTCTGCTTGCGCTTGGACATAATGCCCTCGGCAACGGACTTCGGAACCTCTACATAGCTGTGCGGCTCCATTACATACTGTCCGCGGCCCTGCGTCTTGGAGCGCAGGTCGTTGGAATAGCCGAACATCTCCGAAAGCGGAACGAGAGCCGTTACCTGCTCCGAGCCGTTTCTGGATTCCTGTCCCTGGATCTGTCCGCGGCGGGAAGTGAGGTCGCCGATGACCGTACCGGTATAATCCGTCGGGCAAACGACTACGACCTTCATGATCGGCTCAAGTATAATGGACTTCGCCTGTTTGAGCGCTTCCTTGATAGCCATAGAGCCCGCGATCTTAAACGCCATTTCGGACGAGTCGACCTCGTGATAAGAACCGTCGTACAGCTCAACCTTCAGGTCAACAACGGGATAACCCGCGAGAACGCCCGCGTTCAGTGCGCCCTGGATACCCTGGTCTACCGCAGGGATAAACTCCTTCGGGATAGAGCCGCCGACTACCGCGTTTACAAACTCGTAGCCCTTGCCGCTCTCGTTCGGCTCTACGCGAATCTTTACGTGACCGTATTGACCCGAGCCGCCCGACTGGCGCTTGAACTTCATGTCGATATCGGCGTTGCCCGTGATCGTCTCCTTATAAGCAACCTGCGGCGCGCCGACGTTTGCCTCTACCTTGAACTCGCGCAGAAGTCTGTCGACGATGATCTCAAGGTGAAGCTCGCCCATTCCGGCGATGATAGTCTGACCCGTTTCGGAGTTCGTCCAGGTCTTGAACGTCGGGTCTTCCTCGGCGAGCTTCGCCAAAGCGATGCTCATCTTCTCCTGACCTGCCTTCGTCTTCGGCTCGATAGCCAAGTCGATAACGGGCTCGGGGAAGTCCATTTGCTCGAGGATTATCGGGTGAGCGGGATCGCAGAACGTATCGCCCGTCGTCGTGTACTTCGTACCGACAACCGCCGCGATGTCTCCGCACGGGCAAGCATCAATGTCCTGTCTGTGGTTGGAGTGCATCTGCAAGATACGTCCCATACGCTCGTTCTTGTCCTTTGTGGAGTTGAGCACGGTCGTGCCCGCCTCTACATAGCCCGAATAAACTCTGAAGAAGCAGAGCTTGCCGACAAACGGGTCGGTCGCGATCTTAAACGCGAGAGCCGAGAACGGCTCGTTGTCGCCGGGGTGACGCTCCTCCTCCTCGTCGGTGTTCGGGTTTGTTCCCTTGATAGCGGGAATGTCCAAGGGCGACGGCATAAAGTCAACAATAGCGTCGAGCAGCTTCTGCACACCCTTGTTTCTGTAAGAGGTACCGCAGCAAACGGGAACGAACTTATTGTCGATCGTGCCCTTGCGGATAGCCTTCTTGATCTCCTCAACGGTGAAGTCCGAGCCCTCGTTTTCGAGGTAGCGCTCCATAAGGTCGTCGTCGAGCTCCGCAACCTTTTCGAGCAGGTTTGCGCGGTACTCCTCCGCCTTGTCCTTCATATCCGCGGGAATTTCCTCAACTCTCATATCCTTGCCGAGGTCGTCATAATAAACGTCCGCGTTCATTTCAATAAGGTCGATTATTCCCTTAAAGTCCGACTCCGCGCCGATAGGCAGCTGGATCGGGACTGCGTTGCACTTAAGTCTGTCGTGCATCATATCTACAACGTTGTAGAAATTCGCGCCCATAATATCCATCTTATTTACATAAGCCATTCTGGGCACGTGATAGTTGTCCGCCTGACGCCAAACCGTTTCGGACTGCGGCTCAACGCCGCCCTTTGCGCAGAATACGGTTACGGAACCGTCAAGCACTCTCAGAGAACGCTGAACCTCGACTGTGAAGTCAACGTGTCCGGGAGTATCGATAATATTGATACGATGTTCCTTCCAGAACGCGGTGGTAGCGGCGGAAGTGATCGTGATGCCACGCTCCTTCTCCTGATCCATCCAGTCCATCGTAGAAGCGCCGTCGTGCGTCTCACCGATCTTATAGTTTACGCCGGTGTAGAACAGAATACGCTCCGTAGTGGTGGTCTTGCCCGCGTCTATGTGCGCCATGATACCAATATTACGCGTCATTTCAAGAGATACGTCTCTTTTCATAAAATCCTCCGTAATTAACAATTGACAATATATAGTTGACAATCAACAATTTTCGTGCCCGCCCACGGCGGACAGTATTTAAATACACGCGCGAAACGCACCGAAATCGTCCGTTGTCCATTGTCAATTTTCCATTGGTACTATTACCACTTAAAGTGAGCGAACGCCTTGTTTGCTTCCGCCATCTTGTGGGTATCATCGCGCTTCTTTACTGCGCCGCCCTGGTTGTTCAGCGCGTCGCAGATCTCGTTTGCGAGTCTTTCCTTCATCGTCTTTTCGCTTCTCTGGCGGCTGTATGCCGTTATCCAGCGAAGACCCAACGTGCGGCGTCTTTCGGGGCGAACCTCCATAGGAACCTGGTAGGTCGCGCCGCCGACGCGTCTTGCCTTTACCTCCAGACGAGGCATAATGTTTTCCATTGCCTCCTCGAAAGCCTCAAGAGCGTCCTTGCCGGTCTTTTCGGCAACGATCTCGAATGCGCCGTAAACGATTTTCTGGGCTACGCCCTTCTTTCCGTCAAGCATGATGTTGTTGATAAGTCTTGTAACAAGCTCCGAGCCGTAAAGCGGATCGGGCAGTACCTCACGCTTGGGGACATTACCTCTTCTTGGCACTTTAACTTCCCTCCTTCATAAAAATGAAAATCATAGGTACTCGAAAGCACTGTACTCTCCCGAAATGCCAACAAAAGGCTGTTTATTGTTAAAACAATGCCTGTTGGCGTTTGGTCGAAATTACGCCTTCTTACCTGCCTTCGGACGCTTAGCTCCGTACTTGGAGCGTCCCTGCATTCTCTTGTCCACGCCCTGCGCGTCAAGAGTGCCTCTCACGATGTGGTAACGCACACCGGGGAGATCCTTAACACGTCCGCCTCTGATAAGAACGACGGAGTGCTCCTGCAGTTTGTGTCCGATTCCCGGGATATAAGCCGTAACCTCGTAACCGTTAGAGATCTTAACTCTGGCTACCTTTCTCATTGCGGAGTTAGGCTTCTTCGGCGTCTGGGTACGAACCGCCGTGCACACGCCTCTCTTCTGAGGGGAGTGCTGGTCGATCTGCTCCTTGTGCAGGGTGTTGAGACCGTGCTGAAGAGCGGGAGCCTTCGACTTCTTCGTGGACACCTGACGTCCCTTGCGGACAAGCTGGTTAAACGTTGGCACTGTTTTTCACCTCCAATAAAATTATACGTATGTGTTATTATTTCCCGCTGTTGGGAAATATATGCCACTCGACTATAACACACAATAATCATTGTAATACAATTAAAGCCCTTTGTCAAGGGCTTTTCTTAAACTTTGTGATAAAATGCGCGAAACAATGCCGTTTTTTGGCTTGGATTGTGCATTTTGTACAACAAATTGCGGCCTCCCGCCTTCGGCGAAGAGAGCAGCAATTGTTAATTATGATCCTAACTATGCTCTATCATCTCTCGGATATTCTCAACGTAGTCGCCGAGGGTGTCCGCGTAAAAGTCCGCGGTCTGCTTCATTCCGTCGGCGTCGCTTTCGGAAATATCCGCCACGCCCGCCGTTACAAACCCCGCTTTCTTCGCCGTTTTTATCGCGTAGAGCGAGTTCTCGAAAACTATTGTCTCCTCGGGGATCGCGTAGATAAGATCCGCCGCCGCGAGGAATACGTCGGGCTTGGTTTTCGCGCCGTAGTTCGAGCAGCTCACCGCGCCGGCGAAGAAATCCCCGACGCCGAGCCGCTCCAGCGCGAGCATACCGAGCCGCTCGTCGCTCATCGTCGCGATGCTCATATAAACGCAGTGCGTCCGCAGCGCCGAAAGCAGCTCCGCCGCGCCGTCCTTAAGCCGCACCTCATCGGTGTAATAGCTCTCGGTCATTCGCGTCAGGTGCCGCACTATCTCCTCCGCGGAATACGCAACGCCGTAATGCTCGCGAAAATAGCGCGCCGCCGAGGGCAGCGTCATCTCCGCGACCTTTTCGGTCAAGTCCGCCTCGGGCTTCATTTTCAGCAGCGTAAGATACCGCGCCCCAAGCGTCCGCCACATCTCCGAGGAATCCAGCAAAGTGCCGTCCAAATCAAATATCGCGAATTTTATCATTAAAAATACCACCTTATGTGAGAATAAAAATAAAAATGCAAAGGGCAGGTGTTAGAAGTAAGATTTGTTCTTATGCTGCCCCGCCGGAGGCGGGCAGCATAATTTGAGTTTAGATTAAATGCAAGAGGCGGGATTGCCGGAGGTAAGCGGTTAGAGGTAAGAGGTGTACCGCGTTTTACAGCTTTGCTGTTTTCTGCTCGAAGCTGATTTTGCGCTCGACGTTTTCTTTGGCGAGATATTCCTTGTCGACCCTTATCTCGCCCCAGTCCTTTTCGAGAGCGCGTTTGACTTGCTCGTCCATTTTCGCGTGGAACTCCGCGAGGAAGCGCTTTACTTCGCTTACGAACTCGTTGTAGGGGATTTCAAGCGAGCCGCGCGGCGCAGTCCAGATGCTCTCGCTGCTTTCAAGAGTGTACCCGCTGTTCCAGTAGAATTTCAGCAGATCTCCGCAGCGGAAGCACCCGATGATCGGACCGCCTATGAGATGTCCGCTGTCGAACGACCTGCTACGAAACCACTCGGTTTTTTCAAGATACTCGTCGAGCTTCTCGTCAAAATTATCGTCGGGTATCTCATCAAGCATTTTTTCGGAGAGCTCCTCAAAGCCCTCAACGCTGTCGTAAAGATTGCGGGAGATCGGCTTTGCTATGCTCTCGAAGATCTCCGAAAAATCCTCCAAAAAGCGCGAGAGGTAATAGTCGTTATAGCGCGTCTCGCCGCCCCACTCGTGATTTGCCGCTTCGGAATACTCATACACCGTTTTATCGCCCGCGGTTATCCAAAGCAGCCCGTCCGTAAGCCCGAACCACGAAAGGGAATAGCTCTCCTTTTCTCCGAACGGAGCTATTTCGTCAAGGTTGGACTTAAGCTCGAAATGTATCTTAAATTTGCTCATTTGATTTCCCTTTGCGAAAGCAAAACCGAGTTCCGCGGATCGCCGCTGTCGAGATTTTCAGACAGTATTTTTATTGTTTCGAGCTCGGAAAACAGAACGCCGTCAACGGAAGCCTTTTTAACAAATCCCTCAAGTGTCTTGAAGCATTGATCGTCCAGAAAGAAGTATATATCAAAAAAGCGTCCTTTGTCGTAATCGGACGAGATCCCGACGTGGTGCGGCTTGCCGTTTATCTCGACGGTCAAGTCCTCAAGCGGCGCGCCGATTGAGATGTCCTGCCTGAACAGGTCGATAATATCCGTGGGGCGGCAGATGAGCGGCTCCCATTTCGGGGCAAAAAAGTTTTTGAGCTTTTCCAAAAACGGCATTTCGGTCTCCTTAACGCATTTTTATTCTTCAACTTTCCGCGCCAGAAGCGAGGAATATTTGTTGCGAAATTCCGTGAACGTTCCGTTGTCAAGCGCCTCGCAGATCTTATCCATAAGCGAGTTGTAGAAGTACAGATTATGCAGCACCGCAAGCCGTCCCGCAAGCTGTTCGCCCGCCTTGAAAAGGTGCCGGATATACGCGCGGGAAAAGCTGCGGCACGCGGGGCAATCGCAGCCCTCTTCTAAGGGGCGCGGATCGGTTTTATAGCGCTCGTTCGTCGCGTGGAGTATGCCGTTCCACGTGAAGATCGTCGCGTGCCGCGCGTTGCGGGAGGGCATTACGCAGTCGAACATATCCACCCCGCGCCACACCGCCTCGATAAGGTTCGACGGCGTTCCGACGCCCATAAGATACCGCGGCTTGTCAACGGGCGCGAACGGAATCACCTCGTCGAGGATATGATACATCACCTCGGTCGGCTCCCCGACGGCAAGTCCTCCTATCGCGTAGCCGTCAAGCCCCATTTCGCTGATGATCTTCATATGTTCCACGCGGATATCATCGTAGGTTCCGCCCTGATTTATCGCAAAAAGAAGCTGCTGCTTGTTTATCGTTTCGTCGAGAGAATTCAGCCGCCTCATTTCCGCTTGGCAGCGCGAAAGCCAGCGCGTCGTGCGCTCGACGGATTTTTGGACGTACTCCCGCGGCGCGGGGTTTTCGACGCACTCGTCGAACGCCATTGCTATCGTCGAGCCGAGCCGCGACTGGATTCCCATGCTCTCCTCCGGACCGATAAACAGCCGCTTGCCGTCGATATGTGACGAGAAGTACACGCCCTCCTCCTTGATTTTTCGCAGCTTCGACAGCGAGAACACTTGAAACCCGCCGCTGTCCGTCAAAATCGGCTTGTCCCAGTTCATAAACCTATGCAGCCCGCCCATTTGATAGACAATATCGTCGCCGGGGCGCAGGTGGAGGTGATAGGTATTGCAAAGCGCGACGCGCGTTTTCAGCTCCCGAAGATCGACGCAGGAGACCGCGCCCTTTATCGCCGCGGCGGTAGCCACGTTCATAAAAAACGGCGTTTCAATATCCCCGTGCGGCGTATGGAAAACTCCCCGCCGCGCGAGGTTTTCCGTTGCTTTAAGCTCAAACATAATTTCTCCTTTTAACGCTTGTCAACGCGCGTCAAACTAGCAGCTAATAACTAACAGCTATCGGCGTTTTTCCTTTTCTGTTCTCTCCCCCAAAATAGAAGGCGCTTCCTCGTTCATTTTCTCGATATGCTTATCGATCCACTTTGGAACGTTGATAATCAGCATAATCGCTATTGTGATAACCGTGATAAACAGCGACGGCATATAAAGCACGGTAGGACCCGTGCCCTCGTAGCCCTCGAAGAGCCTCGTGTAGCAGCTGTACGTGACGAGCGTCCCGATCGCGGCTATTACATGGATGACAGTCGCGATTTTCGACTTGCCGAGCATCACGCAAAACAGCCCGATAATGTACACGATCGAAGACGCGAGCCACCAGCCCGCCGACGGATCCGCCGCCATTTCCTCCGCGACGAAATCCCCGTACCAGATGCAAAGCGGCGCGAAGATCCCCAAAACCGCCGCGAAAATCGTTGTCAGTATCAGCTCCAGCACCTTCAGCACGATGACCGCGACACGCCCCGCGCCGGTGCCCTGATCCTTCACAAAAAAGAAGAAGCTGTCCTTTTCCTTATCCTCCGCGCGGGCTTTCGAGCCCTTTTGCGGGGGAAGTTTTACTTGTTTCCTGCCCATTTTAACCCCTTATTTAAATTTAAATTTCAAAATCGCGCCACCGTATGCTCACTCCGGTCGCTTCGCTCCCTCCGTTGCGCTACGCTGACGCGACCGGTCAGCCTGCGCTTCGCTCCGGCTGACACTTTTTGAAATTTTCTTGTTACCATTTTGTTGCTGTTGTCGGTACGCCCCATAACTGCACTGTCGGTTTGTTGCTGCGTATCGGTGCGCGCCTAAATGCGGCGCCCTTATGTTGACGAGCGTATTTTAACGTCTCCCCCAAACACTACTGCGAGCGGTTTTATTTAAATTTAAATTTCAAAATTCCGTCACCGATGTCGTTCCGCGCTACGCGCGAAACGACACCGCTGACGGAACCGGTCAAGATTTTCTTCGAAAATCTTGACACTTTTTGAAATTTATGCGCCGCCGTGATGTTGTTGCGTATCGGAACGCGCCTTTAATGCGCCGCCGAAGCGTTTCGATAAACATCATTTATAATTCCAGCGGTCTATCCCCGCTTTCCTCATCGCCCCGAAGATCCTCTGCTTAACGCCGTGGTTTTTGTGCTCCAGCTCCGCGAGGAATTCCTTCATTGACTGCCGCGTCGTGTGCTTGTCGGCGGGGCATTTCGACTTTACTATCTCGAAATTATTCCGCCGCGCGCAGGACGCGACAACGTGCTCCGGCGCGAACACCAGCGGTCTTATCAGCGTGATGTCCTTTCTCGATAAATACGAGATCGGCGCGAAGCAGCCTATCCTGCCCTCTTGAAAAAGGTTCATCATAAACGTCTCAACAGCGTCGTCGTAGTTGTGCCCAAGGGCGATCTTATTGCACCCCGCCGCCTTTGCCGCGTCGTGAAGAGCGCCGCGGCGCAGCTTCGCGCAAAGCGAGCAGGGGTTCGGCTCTTTTCGTATGTCGAAAACGATCTCCCCGATGTCGGTCTTTATCAGGTTGAATTCCACACCAAGCTCGCCGCACATTCTCTCCACGGGCGAGTAGTCGGTCTCAACGCCGCCAAAGCGCGGGTCGAGCGTCACGCAGACAACGTCGTACTTCTTCTCGTAAAACCGCCGCATTTTCGCGAGCCCCGCGAGAAGCACAAGGCTGTCCTTGCCGCCCGAAACCCCGACCGCGATCTTGTCGCCGTCCTCGATGAGGTCAAACTCCTGACACGCGCGGCGGATATATCCCAAAATCTTCTGCATATTTTTCTCCGTTTTTCGAATTAACACATACACAAATATTATATAACATTCCGCCGATAAAGTCAAGGGGGATTTTGCAAAGAAACGCCGAACGCTTCCCAACTCTTGACAGAAACCGAATTCTGTGATATAATTGTGTTGATATGTCAAATGAAACCGTAGAGGGGGGTCTCCGATGAGAAACGCCAAAACCGCCATGAAAAACCTGATATTCGCGCCGATTGTTCTTTTCGGCGTGATTTTGCTGTTTTGGTGGTATTCAAGTGCCAACCGCGACCGCATTGAAAAGCAGAACCTCAACTACGCGCTGGATTCCGCGCGGCAGACTGCCGAGCGCATTGACGGCGAGTTCCAGACCGCCGTTCAGAGAATTCGCACGTATTCTTATATAGCAAGCGTTTCGATGACTTCCTCCGACATCACGCCGCAGATGCTCCGCGATATGGAAAACAGCTCGGCGTTTGATAAATTCTACTATATCAATAAGAATGGCGATAATCTCTCGTCGGACGGCAAGATATTAAACGTAAGCGACCGCAATTATTTCAAAAAGGGAATAAGCGGCGAGCGCGGAATGGAGGTCGTCCGCGATTTCAGATTTACCGACGATTCGATGATAGTTTTCTATTCGCCGCTGATGAGGGGCGAAGAGATCGTCGGATTGTTTGCGGGCGCGTACCGTTCGGAGGATTATCTTGAGGAAATGCTCGAGACAAGCTATTTCGGCGAGCCCGCGGACGTTTACCTCTGCGGCTCGGACGGCATTGTTATCGCGAGCACGAAAAACGCGAGCGAGGGCGGAGACTTCGAGCGCCCGCTTGTCGACATTCTCCGCGCCAAGGACATTCTCGACAAAAACGCTGCCGAGGGCGCACGGGATATTTTCAGCAAAACCGCCGAGGGCGGAGCGTTCTTTTGCAGCAAAAAGCACACCGCGGACAACATTTCAATTCTCTACATTCCCGACACGGAGTATGTTCTCGTGCAGATGTTCCCGCGCGCCGTTTCAAGAGAAATGATAAGCAGCGCCAACCGCGCGGGTATGTTCTTGCAGCTTTCGCTTGTGGGGCTTTTTGTAATTTATATTCTCTTTATCGTTATCCAATCGCGCCGCGACAGAGTGCGCTTAGAGCGCGAGAACACCGAAATGGGCTACGTCACCAGCGGCACGAGCGCGCTGTTCAATCGCTTTGTACTCGTCGATTTGGAGAACAGCACCTACCGCTTCCTTTTGGGAACGTCATCTCTGGACAAGAGCTTCCCGACAAGCGGGAAATATTCGGACTACATAACCTATCGCTGCGCGGGAATGGCAGACGAGGAGGATAAGCAGAACTTCACGCGCTATCTTTCCGAGGAATATATCGTAGAGGAATTCGACGCGGGCGTTGCCGATATTCAATACGAATACAAGCTCTGGGCGGGGCACGAAACAAGGTGGGAGCACCTGAACATCGTCTGCCTTGAACGCGACGAAAACGGCAAGGCAAAAAAGCTCCTGTTTTTGAGGCAGGACATTACCCGCCTTAAAGAGCGCGAGCTGAAGGACAAGGCGAGCCTCGCCCTGGCCGTCCGCAAGGAGCGGCAGTACATCACCGCTACAATGTCCGACGCGCTTTGCAATTATGAAATAAATCTCACGCGCGATCTTCTCACGCAGGACATTATTTATCAATACGACGGCAAGAGCTACGACCTTCTGGAGCTTGTTGGGCTGAAAGCGCCATGCAGCGCCAACGAGTGGTTCGAGCGGTGGAAGAAGTTCGTAGACGCGGACTCGCTGGAAGACTACGCCGCGGGCGCGAGCGTTCCGTATTTGCTGGAGCTTTACGCCGAGGGAAAGCGCGAAAGCGTTATCGAATACTGGCGCTCTTTTGATTCGGGCAAAAAGCTTTGTATTCGTCAGTCGTTCTTTATGACGACGGACGACGACACCGGCGACGTTATGGCGATGGTCATCATAAAAGAGATCACCGGGCAGGTGCTCAAGCAGCGCGAGCAGATGCAGGCGCTTCAGGACGCGCTTATGCAGGCGCAGCGCGCCAACACCGCCAAAACCACGTTCCTTAACAATATGTCCCACGACATTCGCACGCCTATGAACGCGATTATCGGCTTTACAAATATCGCGCTCAACCACATCGATAACAAGGAGCAGGTCCTCGACAGCCTGCAAAAAGTCCTCTCGTCGAGCAATCACTTGCTGAGCCTTATCAACGACATTCTTGATATGAGTCGCATCGAAAGCGGCAAGGTGCAGCTCAAGGAGCAGGAGTGCAGTATTCCCGAGCTTACGCACAATATCCTCAACATAATCCAGCCGCAGGTCAAGGCAAAGCAGCTCGAGCTGTTTATCGACACGGTGGACGTCGTGAACGAGGATGTTATCGCGGATTCGCTGAAGCTCAGCCAAGTGTTCGTGAACCTGCTATCTAACGCTGTGAAATACACTCCCGCGGGCGGGAAGATCACGTTCAGAATTATCCAGGAAAGCACGTTCCGGCACGGGCGCTGCGACTATACTTTTATAATAAAGGACAACGGCATAGGAATGACGCCGGAGTTCGTCGAGCACATTTTCGAGCCGTTCGAGCGCGAAGCGAGCGTCACGAAAACGGGAATTCAAGGCACGGGGCTCGGAATGGCGATTACGAAAAACATCGTCGACATGATGAACGGCGAAATTATCGTAAACAGCGAGAAGAACAAGGGCAGCGAGTTTATCGTGAAGCTGAACCTGAAGCTCGGCGACGCGGAAAAAGCCGCCGCGAAGATCAAGGAGCTCGAGGGGCTCCGCGCGCTTGTCGTAGACGACGACGCGGACAGCTGCGAAAGCGTCACGAGGCTGCTGGAGCAGCTCGGAATGAAAGCCGAGTCCACGACCTCCCCGAACGAAGCGCTCAAACGCGCCGAGGAAAACCCCTACGATACATATATAATAGACTGGCAGATGCCCGAGCTCAGCGGCGTTGAGACCGCCCGCAGGCTCCGCGAAATATCCGAAAACGCCTCGATAATCGTCATCACCGCCTACGACTGGTCGGACATCGCGCAGGCGGCGCGGGAGGCGGGGATCTCCGCGTTCTGCGCGAAGCCGCTGTTTATGTCCGACCTGAAATCCGCGCTGCTTGCGTTAAACTCTCCCGCGGAGGAGCAAACCGATGAAAAAACGTGGGCGAACGTCGACCTCGGTGGAAAGCGCGTTCTCCTCGTCGAGGACAACGAGATAAACCGCGAGATAGCCGAGGTTATCCTCACGGAAATGGGCTTGACCGTCGAGACCGCCCCCGACGGTACCGACGCGGTAGCGATGTTCGAGAAGAACCCCGCGGGTTATTACAGCGCAATTCTCATGGACGTGCAGATGCCGATAATGGACGGCTACGAAGCCACCCGCACGATCCGCGCGAACCCCAGACCCGACGCGCAGACTCTCCCGATAATCGCGATGACCGCGAACGCCATGGAGGAGGACAAGGAAAACGCCCTTACAAGCGGAATGAACGCTCACCTTGCAAAGCCGATCGACACAAATCTTCTCTTAGAGGTTCTCCAAAAATACATATAAAGACAGAGGCAAGAGCGTAGCTCTTGCCTCTTAAATCTTTTATCTTCGGTTACGTCGCAGAGTATGCAAGCTTCGGGTAAGTTCCCACGGGAATGCCCTGCGAGTTTACGCCTTGCTTTTTCTCCGATTTCCAGCCGGAATAAAAGCCCGCCTCATAGTCCGCGCCGTTGGGAACAGCCCCGCTGAAATCCGCCTTGTCGACCACGCACCACGCGAAAACCACGTACCCCGAGGAATTGATGAACACCGATCCCGTAAACGTCCGCGCGGAGAACTCCGCCTCGATGCGTTCTTTGAGGCTTATGCAGCCCGGGCGCGCGTTCCACGCGTCGGCGGGGTTCGACGCCGCTCCGCTACGGTTTGTGGTGTTCGCGGTTTCCGTCAACGTGCATGTGCCGCTGTTCATAGAGATTTTCAGATCGCATGCGACCTTGTCGTTTCCGCTGGCGGCAAGGTTCTCGCCTATCCAGGCGTTGACGGTTTTGAGAAGCTCCTTTGCCGTGCTGTCGGCACTCGTCACCTTCGCCTTCATGATCTGCGCCCCAAGCGTGGGGATAAGTATCGCGGCAAGCACGCCGATAATGGCGATAACCACGATAAGCTCCACAAGCGTGAAGCCCTTTTTGACCCTGAGGGTCTGCAAAAACTTTACCATAATTACCCTCCGTTTGAATAAAAAAGAAAAAAGTTTGTTACGTATAGCCCCGGCGGAGCTATATCACTTATATTATACTATATTACTTCACGTTTTGCAAGTAGTTTGTGAAAAAAATTTAAACGCCTTCCGAACGTTGACCGTCTCGCTTTATCTAAAAGTCGCGAAAAAGCGCGCAGTCGAGC
>JAIDPG010000326.1 GCA_029062865.1 Oscillospiraceae bacterium | reverse complement strand
TTCATTATTATAATAGAGCGTAACTATTCTTATCGTGTTGACGGAAGACGGCGAGAGCGCGTTCATTTTCTCGTGCTGGCGGAGTTGATCCTCAACGAGGAACTGCTTGTTGCCGCAAAGCTGATCGTAGAGCGCCTCGAAATCCGTGTCCTCGGTGATTTTCTCGCGGGAGATGCCGCTTCCGCCAAAATCGTTGATGTGCTTGGCGAAGACGTTCTCCTTGCCACGGCAGAACACCGCGAGCGCCGCCGCGTCGTTTTCGCCAAGGTCGATAAACTCCCGCCCAATAAACTCGCGGAATTTGGTATCGAACAAGATTTTATCATCAAAATACTTGAAATACTCCCGCGAATTAAGCGCGTGGGATATCGCCGAGTTGTCGTTCATCGTCATAAACGTGCGGCGCTTTTTGCCCTTTATTTTCGCGAAGCCGAAAACGTGATAGTCCATATATCCCACTCCGTAGCGGAAAATACACCATATCATATCGAAAAACATCGGAAACCGCGCCGCGCCCGTTTCCTTGTGGATCAGGCTCATCTGCTTGAACATTCGCTTGAAACTGCCGCCGAACAGACGGCGGAAAAATATCTTTATCCTGTTCATTTTTTCCCCTTATTAAGGCAACACCGCACAAAGACCGCCCTTCGGGCTTTGTACGCTGCTTGCTTGCATATTTTCCGTCATTTTTGCCCAAAACTCCTCGAAATACGTCAGTATTACTTCGTCGTTTTGGGCAATCTGACGAAAAATCTGACGGCGCAATCAGCGCACAATCTTTGTGCGGTGTTGCCTTAAGATGTTATTTTGTCGAGATATTTTTTCCAGTATACGGCGTATCTGTTGCCGAACTGCACGGTCGTTATATCGGAAAACGGTATCTTTATTTTCGGCTGCCAGACGCCGGCGCCGTCAAACGACTTGAATATCACGCTGTTTTTCTTTACGCGCTTTATCTTTCCAATACGGAAAAATCCCCGGTATTCGTTTTGGACGATAACGAAAAAGTCCTCCTTGGCAAGAGCCTCAAACGCGGTTCTCCACGAGGTGATATCAACGGCGGGCGCTTCAAGCTCGTCTAGTAAGCCGCCGCGCCTATTTATCGCGACCGTCGCGTTGTCAAGAAGCGACACGCGTTCTATGTCCTTAACGCGGCATATCTCAAAGCCGTCAAGGATAAAGTCGTCCTCGCACGCGCAAAGGCACAGACGCTCGTTAAAGTCGAGAACGTAGTTATAGCGCGCGTTGGCGCAGTAAGCGAAATCGAACTCGCAGTAATCGTATGTTCCGCACGAGCGGCGGAGTATTTTCAGCTTTTTGCTTTTCTTCATAATGTCCTCTGTCGTCAATCCTGCGGGTTTATCTCAATTTTCAAATTCTCTAACTTCCGCAGCAGCTCCTCGGGCGGGTCGAGATACATATTAAATGTAATGCCCTCCAAATTCGGAAACTGTTTTATCTCACGTTCGCTGATGTCGGTTATCGCGAACATCGCGCCGTCCTCGTACTTCTCCCAGTCGAGCCATTGCGGGTTTATATTGCCATAGACGTTCATTTCCTCGCCCGAATATAAATAACGTATTTTCGGCGCGAGAGAACGCGGTATCTTGAGCTCGGTGAAATATCTCGTGCCGCGCTCGATGTACTCCTCCAGCCGCCACAGCGCCTCCTCATCGGAGACCGTCAGATAATCGTCTTTGTAGCGCTCAAAAAACTCGTCCATAGCGTTGTACGGCTCCCCGAGCAGCTTCAGCCGGTACATCAGCACCTCGATGACCGTCAGCTTGAACGGCAGGTGGTCGAAAACCAGAAACTCACTTTCCATTGCCGTCACCTCCGCAGATTGCTTCAAGCCGATAGATCGGCTGCCCCATTTCGCTGAAGCGCTTTTCGTACTCCGTCATGATATTCCCCTCAAAGCCGCTGTTGTGCAAATCCAGCGAGACGTTTTTCAGCGGGAAGCCGTTCGCGGAGAACTGCTCTATCGAAAACTCGAAAAAGTGCATATTGTCGGTCTTCTGGTGTATTTCCGCGCCGTTTTTCAGGACTTTCCGATATATCTCCAGAAACCGCGCGTGCGTCAGCCGGTGGTTCGCGTACTGCTTCTTAGGGAACGGGCAGCTGAAATTCAGGAACAGGCGGTCGATCGTCCGCTCGTGGAACAGGTGGTCGAGATACTCCGCCTGACCGAGGCAAAACCGCAAATTCGGCAGCCGCAAGCGCATCTGCTCCTCCATGCCCGTTACGAGAACGTTCGGCGTTTTCTCCAGCGCGATAAGGTTGATGTCGGGGTTCTGCCGCGCGAATTCCAACGCGAAGCCGCCCTTTCCGCAGCCTATCTCAAGATACAGCGGGTTGTCGTTGCCGAAAACCTTTCGGGAATCCGCGAAGAACTCCTCCGAAAGCGGGTCGCCCGCGTGCTCGTTCTGGCACTGCATATAAAGCATAACCGCGCGGCAAGCCTCAACGCGCTCGTCTAAGTTCTTTTTGCGTCTCATTCTCATAGCATTTCTCCAAAATCCGCTTTAATATCGCTCGTATTCGCCGAGGGAAACATCTCCGTTTTTATTATCGCTCCGCGGAATGCGTTCTCCCAAAAGCGCGAACGGAGTATCCTCCGGCAATGTTTTGTCGTGCGGTCCGCCGAACGCGTAGTAGAATATAGCTGTCTTAAAATCCGTCTCAATAGTCACCTTATATCCGCAGCTAATAAACACCATGGAGAACGGCTCGATTTGTACACTGTGCGTTTGTGAATAGTAAAAGCACTCCTCCTGCATACCGCTGCGGCGTATAATGAATTTCTCGTCGTCCGCCTCGTATTCGCACGGCTTTCCGGACTTCGCCGAGATGAAAAAGAGCTGCGCTGCGAAGCTGAAAACGGCAAGGATCAGAAATGCTATCAGGATCATAAAGCTGCGTTCTTTCAGACCCGGGATAATAAACGGCATCGCCGCCGCAAAGCCCGCCGCTTCAACAAGCGCGAACGGAAGCACCCAACGATACGGATTGTCCGCCATCAAGCTCATTCTTCCGCGTATGATTTTATTCTCGACTCGGCTCATATCATTGCCTCTTTTTCAAAACGTTCGTTATTATTATGATACATGCGATCCCGGTCTGCGGCATGGAACGCAGCGTGCTTTTCCTCGATCTTACCGCCATTGCATTGTTTTCCGCACGGAAAACAATGCGTTGTCTTTATTATATAATATTTTGTCCCGTTTGTCAACCGCGCGGCTTCTTGTTAAAATCAATAACCGGCAGGGCGAGAATTGGGAATTTTTGTGCAGATTTGCCAATAATTTCGAGTAACGCTTTTTAGTAAAATTTACAATAACTTTTTCAAAATCAACTTGAATTCAACAAAATTCTCCGCTGTAATCAAAAGGTTACAAAATTATTACAAGCTGTTTTTGTGCAACGTCTACAAATTCAACCGTTTGTTTCTGTTTGACATTTACTAAAAATTGCGCTATAATAGCATTAACGTCGCAAGAGCACCACTATATGTATGCTCCGCGATCGTAAATAACCGCAAATCTCTGTTGGGGACAGAACATTTGCCGACCGCTTGCCTTACCCCACGGCTAAGCGGCTCACCGAAGGAAGTTATGGCTAGGGACTCGCATCATATAAACATAAAAAAACGAGCCCGATAACGACTAACAGGAGGCAGTATTATGAAGCCACAGATAGTAAACGCAAAGATGAACCGTTTGTTATTCCGCGACAAGGTGATCAAAGTCTGCATATTCGCCGCGATCGTTTTCTCGGTCGTAATGATGACGGGTTACCGCGGATTTAAGAGAAGCGTGTTCATCACCGATAATGGCATTACAAAGGAAATCAAAACCAACGAAAGCGATATTTACGAGATCCTCGCTGACGAGAACTACGAGCTCGGCGAGGAAGACCGCGTAAGCTACGCGAAGGACGAAAACAACGAGGGTCACATCACTATCCAGCGTGCGTTTACCGTAAACGTCAAGGTTGACGGCGAGACGCGCCGCGTCACGATGGTAAAGGGCACGGTCGCTGACATTCTCGCGAAGGCTGAGGTTACTCTCGGAGAGTACGACGAGGTAAAACCCGCGCTTGACACGGAAACCACAGAGGATATGATAATCAATATAACCCGCGTCAGATACTCACAGAGAACTGTTGTTCAGGATATTCCGTTTGAGACGGAGTTCGTTGACGACCCCGACCTCGCGTACGGCAACGAAACAGTCCTCACCGAGGGCGAAAACGGTATGCTCGTTTCCAAAATCAAGGATACCTACATCAACGGAAAGCTCGTAAGAAGCGAGACGCTCTCCGAAACGGTTGAGAAGCAGCCCGTCAACGAGGTTATAGAGCGCGGCGTCGCGCTGGCGACTCCGTATAACAACAACACGCCCGATACCGTCAAGCTCGTAAACGGTCTCCCGGAGAGCTACACGCGCATTATCACGGGCAAATCCACCGCGTACAGCGCGAGAGCGGGCGCAAGAACCGCAAGCGGGCGCTACGCCGTTGTGGGCACAGTCGCGGTAAATCCGAATGTTATTCCCTACGGCAGCGAGCTGTACATAGTCTCGCACGACGGCTTGGTTTACGGCTACGCGATAGCCGCCGACACGGGGCTTGGAATGATGGAGGGCACGGTGCTTGTAGATCTCTTTATGGCAAGCTATCAGGACAGCTGCCGCTGGGGAGCGCATACGGTAGATATTTACGTTCTCTCCGAGGGACACGGATAAACAATTGACAATGTACAATTAAAGTTTTCCCCGCCTACGGCGGGGAAAACTTTTTTGTATTATCTTGCAGCATTTTTTGGAGCTGTTTCGTTTTATTATAAGAAGTAAGATTTCGGTTTCGAACTCTAACCTCTTGCTTCTTAAATTCTTACCACTAAAAGGTACTTGACAAAGCCGACGAAATGTTGTATAATGTGTTTAAGTGCCAATAGCGGCATCATCTAGTAATGAAAGGATTAAGCTATGATTTGCAGTAAATGTAACAATGAAATACCGAACGGCGCTAAGTTCTGCACCGTTTGCGGTACACCTGCAGCTGCTGAGCCGGCGAAAATCTTCTGCGCGAAGTGCGGATTGGAGCTCGCAGCGGGCGCGAAGTTCTGCACGTCGTGCGGCACTCCCATGGCGGCGGCTTCCGCTGTTTCCTTAACTAAGGAACCGAGCGCGGACGACCTTGTGGCGGCTATGAACACGGCGGCTCCCGCGGCTGCTGTTCCGACACCTGCACCCGCTCCCGTTCCTACGCCGACAGCAGTTCCCACTCCCACGGCGACGGCAGTTCCGACTCCCGTTCCCACACCGGCGGCACCGGCGGCTTCGGTTATTCCACAGCCTACATACAACAACGGCTTCGCGCCCACCGGCGCACCGAACGATCCGTCTATCCCCGCGTACGCTCCGACAAGCGGACAAATGCCCGCAGCAGGCGACGCGGCAGGCCTTAACGGCGCGGCGGTCGCTGCTGTGGCGGCTGCCAAGACGAAGAAGAGCCCCGTAAAGGGCATCGTTATAACGCTCGTTTGCGTCGTTGTAGCTTTGATAGGCGCGGCGGCGGGCTGGTTCTTCGCGAACAGAGCCTCGTTCCTCTCGACGTTTATGGGCAAGCCCAAGTACGCGGCAATGGTCGAGAAGGAGACCTTCAAGGAGATCTCCAAGGAGCTCGACACCACGGCGCTTTCGAGCCAGATAAAGACTGTTTCGAGCGTTGCGGGCGCTTTTGCGACCCAGCAGATGAATCCGATGATAGGCGGCTACGGCGGTTATGGCTTTATGTCCGACAGAACCGCGGGCTCGGCTTACGCTAATATGTCCGACAATCCGTTTGACGGCATTGACATTTCGGGTATGATCACCTCCTACCACGAGTTTATGCAGTCCACCTACGGCGCGGACGCTATCTCGGGCAAGATCTCGCTGAACGTTAAGGACCTCGGCGGTCTTGATGGCGCAGATGAGGTTCTGGATATTCTTAACGGCACGACGATCAACTACAACTACGCGGCTTCCGCGGACACTCTCGGCACGGTTATCGGCGCGGAGTTCGGCAACGGCAGCGTTATTGACATGAAGGCTGTAATGCAGGACGACGGTTCGATTTACGTTTCGTTCCCGTTCGCTTCAAAGACCGGCTTTATGATCAAGACCAACGCTTCGGGAAGCTCCTCCGCAACTACCAAGACCGAGGCTCTCGACCTCGACCCCGCGGAGATCGACCGTTTGCTTGAGGAGATCGTCGGCATCTACACCAAGCACGTAGAGGCGGCTTCCGTAACAATGGATAAGGGCTCGCTTTACGTTGCGGGCAAGGAGATCTCTGGCAAGCTCATCGTCGCGGACATCAACGGCAAGAACCTCGAGAACCTCTTCAAGGAGATGTTTGAGCACATTGCTAACGACGAGTATTTCAGCAAGCAGATCGTTGAGTACATAAACAACTTCGATGAGTCCTACACCGTTTCCGACTTCAAGAACGACATCACCGATATGGTTATCGACATTGAGGGTCTTGAGGAAGGCGACAAGATCGTTGTAAGAACCGTTGTAAACAACAGCGGCAAGACCCTCGCAAAGAGCTTCGCGCTTGTTGCGGAGGGCGAGCAGGTAATGGAGATCGCGTTCGCTGACAACGACAGCATGAGCGTGTTTGAGATCCTCGCCGATGGCGAAACCGTTATGAAAATGGTGAACGAAAAGACCGACGACAAGAACGGCAAGATCACCATTTCGGTTTCCAATATGGACAGCTATGACCCCGCGGAAATTTCCGTGATCGTTGATTACAGCGGCGTTGAGAAGGTAACCTACGGCAAGACCGAGGTTGAGGTCGGCACTTACACGATCTCGATGAATGTTCCGAAGAATACCGGCGACTTCGACGCCGAGGAAGCCGATATGATCAACAACTCTTCGTTCACGGTCGGCACAGTCGTAAACGGCAGCACGATCAATTACAACGTCGGCGCGACTATCAGCAGCGTTGCTAAGTTCGATTTGAATATGGATCTCACATACGGCGACGACACCTCCGCGCTTTCCGTTCCGTCCGACGTAATTGACATCACCGACATCGCGAACGGCGCAGAGCCCGACGCGGCAACGCAGCAGAAGCTCCAGAGCTTCATCGGCGAGCTTATGACGGCGGTTGAGAACAGCGGTCTTGATGAGATATTCGGCGATCTGGGCGGCGGCTCGATCGTGCCTAATCCCGATCCTCTCCCCACAAACCCAACAAACCCAACAAACCCCACTAATCCCTCTAACCCTGTCGACACTGACCTCAGACAGAAGTACTGGGACCTTGAGGACGAGGTTTGGGACGCTTACTTTGATGTTTACAACTGGACGGGCGCATACAATATCTCTTACGGCACCAAGTCGTACGACGTTGCGAAGGATTATCAGGATAGGCTCTACGACCTCATCGACCGCATAGGCGAAGTAGTTTACTCCGACAACCCGCAGCTTTCCGAAAGTGAGCTCAACGACTTCAGAAAAGAGTATGAGGATATCTACAAGGACGCGGAGACCGTTCTGAAGGCTCTTTGGAGCGAATCCAAGGTTCCCAACAAGCCCGAGCCCACGCTTCCCTTCGCCGGAAGCGGCTCCGGCTCCGAGGGCGGCGTTTATGACGCTAACGGCAATCTGATCACCACTCCGGCATTCGGCGACGAGCGGTAATTTCACAATCATACCAATCCCCCGCTTCGGCGGGGGATTTTAATAAACGCCGAAAGCGGTGGGATATTATAATCGGAAAAATTTCTATCTTGACAATTGCGGCAATTTGTGTTATACTTTAAATTGAGGGGGAATGATTATGGATAACAATCTTAATAACAACTCACAATCCCAGACTTGGACAGACCCTATCACGGGGGAAAGATATCCCAGTGGAAATCCGCATGCCGATATAAATTCAAGCCGCGTTATCGGGGCTTCGCAAGCTGTATCCTCAACCGCAGCTTACAACGATCCCCTGCCCCCGGGAGCGGTTCCGCAGGTTCAGCCGGCGCCGCAAATGCAGCAAATGCCGCAGCTTCTGCCGCTTTCTCCGGCGCAGCCGGTGCAGCCCGTGATCCCGAGCAATATCACGAAGTTCTGCGAGCATTGCGGAAGCGTGATCGCAAAGCAGGCGGTCGTCTGCCCGACATGCGGCTGTCAGGTCGCGCCGCTTAAGCAGGAGCAGATGCCGATGCAGGTTCCGGGGCAGCAGGTTCAGATAACGCAGGGGCAGCAGGTTCAGCCTATTCAGCCGATGCAGGTCGTCGTGAACTACAACGGAAACGGACAGCCCAAGGACAAACTCACGGCTCTGCTGTTGTGCATATTCCTCGGTGAATTGGGCATACACAGATTTTACGAGGGGCGCATAGGCACGGGTATCCTGTGGATGTTTACGTTCGGGCTGTTCGGCTTAGGGTGGCTGTACGATGTAATTCGCATAGCGTGTGCACCTAATCCGTATTACATAAAGTGAATAAAAAGATTTCCCCCGCTGTTGGCGGGGGAAATTATTATAAAATCGTAATTTCCTAGCCGTAGAAAATTACGGCGAGGAGCTTAATGATCTCCCTCGTGATAAACGCCACAGTCATTGTGTCAACGGCGAAAATCAGCGAGATGATAACGGTCGGGCGGGAGAGGAAAATCCCCCAGCGCGTGCCCGTTGAAAGCTCGGTCTGCATTTTCGGGACCTTATAGCGCTTTATCCGCACGAGCTTCACAATAAACATTATTATCCCGACCGCCATAAGAAGCAAAACAATGACGTTCCAGATAAGGTAGATCATGACCGAGGTCGAGGTTACGGGCGGGAGCTCATCAACGATGCCCGCCTGCGCAAGATAATTCGACACGTCGGGGTCGGTAATGATAAGCGACGTTATTGAGGATATGCCGTTCATCATCGCGTGGAGTATCATCGGCACGATTATGCTGCCCGTGTGTATCGCGATATACGCGAGGAAAAGCCCGATAGCCGTCGCGTAGAAAAACTGCGCTAAATTCGCGTGAGTAATACCGAACAAAATCGCCGAAATGAAGATCGCGAAGCCGTTGCCGTACGGGCGGAGGCTCTCCAGCACCAGCCCGCGGAACCACAGCTCCTCTAGGATCGGCGCGAAGATAACGGCTTGGATAAACCGCACGATAGCGCTCGGAAGGTCGCCGGAAAGCAGACTTTGCGTCGCGTTGAAGGAGTCCGCCATTTGCGTATCCTTGAACAGCGACGCCAGCAGCAGCGTCAAAATCTGCATAAGCATCGCCGCGCCGTACATCGCGGGGAACATTCCTATTGCGCGCCCCGCGTACCTCGGCTTTGAGTAAAGCGTCTTAACGCGCTGTTTCAGCGGGAATTTCAGCACCGCCATGCCGATAGCGATCGGGATAACGTTCAGAAAGACGAACGCCGCCGCGAAGCTTATCAGCGCGTCCTGAAGCGGGGTTATTCCCTCAAAGCAGGGGCTTAGCAGCACCAGAACGCAGTTCATAAGAAGCCGCACCCCGAACACGACGATCATCATCACGCCTATTCTCGCGCAGACGCTTTTGAAGCCCGGGCGCAGAGACGGCGGATTATTTTGATTATCCTCGGGGAATTCCCGCTGAACGCCCTCTTGCTCAATGCTCGGGAGAGTGTTCTCACCATAGTTGTTATAATCCATTATATCCCTCTTTTCTGAATTGCTCGCAAATTTTCGCGACTGTCTGCTCGGCGGAGCTGCCGATACAGTCTATCGTGATGTCGGCGTATTGCTCGTAGAGCTCGGCGCGACGGCGGAACACGTCCTCTATCGTGTCCTCCGGGCGCTTCGCTATCCCGCGCGTCGTGATGTTCGAGAGCCGCCCGATAAGCTCCTCGACGGGCAGCGACAGATAATAGACAACGCCGTGTTTTTTCAAATGGAGCATGGCGTTTTCGCTGTAAACGGCGCTGCCGCCCGTAGCGATTACCGCGCCGTGCTCGGCGGTTACGGAGCAGATAGCCCGCTCCTCCTCCGCGCAGAACGCGTCCAGCCCGTCGTTATCTATAATATCCTGCAAAAGCCGCCCGGTATTCCGCTGGATTATCAGATCGGTATCCACAAACGAGAACCCCAGCGCCTTAGCCAGCAGCACCCCGACGGTGGATTTCCCGACTCCCGGCATTCCGATAAGTACGATATTTTTCAAATAAACACACCTCAAATAATTTATAATTGTTAGCAGCTAACTGTCGATTGAAAGCGTCGCGACAGCATTCAGCGCTTCGTCGGCGATGTTGCCGTTTTGGAACTCGTAGAACGCCTGCGCGCCTATCATCGCGGCGTTGTCTCCACAGAGGCTCAGCGGCGGGAGATACAGCTTTATGCCGTTCTTGTCCGCGGCGGCTTGGAGCGTCTCTCTCAGCCCGCTGTTCGCGGCAACTCCGCCCGCCAGCACTATGCTTTTGTGCCCGTATTCGAGAGCGGCGGCGATGAATTTCTCCGTTAAGATCTCGCTCACCGTAGCCTGAAAGCACGCCGCTAGGCTGTTTACGTCTATCTCCCCGCCCTTTTGCTTGGCGTTGTGAATTAGGTTGATGACGGCGGTCTTCAGCCCCGAAAAGCTGAAATCATACGGGTTTTGCGTGTGGGGCTTCGGGAGATGATATTTGCCGAGCTCGCCCTGCTTCGCCGCCTTGTCGATGAACACGCCGCCGGGGTACGGGAAGCCCATTGCCCGCGCCGCCTTGTCGAAGCACTCCCCCGCCGCATCGTCGATAGTTCTGCCTATCGTTCTGAAGCTCGTGTAGTCCGAGACCTCGATAATGTGCGAATGTCCTCCCGAAGCCGCAAGGCAGAGGAACGGCGGCTCAAGCTCCGCGTGCGCGAGGTAATTCGCGGCGATGTGCCCTCTGATGTGATGCACGGGGATAAGCGGCTTGCCGAGCCCGAACGCGAGCGACTTCGCGTAATTCACGCCGACAAGCAGCGCCCCGATAAGCCCGGGGGCGTAGGTCACGGCTATGGCGTCAACGTCCGCGGCTGTCATTCCCGCTTTGTCAAGAGCCTCCGCGATGACCGCGCATATACTCTCGCAGTGCCGCCTTGAAGCTATCTCCGGCACAACGCCGCCGTACAGGCGGTGCTCCTCGATCTGCGTCGCCACCACCGACGAAATTATCTCCCGCCCGTCGCGCACGACCGCGGCGGCGGTCTCGTCGCAGGAGGTTTCTATTGCCAAAATGTCCATTTGTTCTCCTTATTCGGTGATGAAGTTTATATCTTTTCTTGCTTCTTCTGTTTCTTCAAAGCTAATCAACAGTCTTTCTTAGCTCAACGTATTCTTCCTTGGTCAAAGTGACCCAGGTTTTGGTGCCGACATCAAAGTGAATGATCCTATGGTATTCACGAGGAAAGCCCTCGGCGATTTGGTCAAGACCGGAACGTACCACCGCGTTTCTTTCAAAATACCCGAGGCACCGTGTATATACATCTGCGGGAACAAAGTATATCCAAAGTCTAAAATATAAATCAATATCACTTTCAAGTCCGAGCCTGTGAACACTGTCTAAAGCGTTCAGAATGTTGTCCCATTCATCCTCGTATACATTGTCGGCGGTTGATACATCAACAATAATAAAGTAATTTACCTGCATCAAATTGTTGTGGTTGTAAACCTCATTTCCGTGCCTTAAGAAGTAATCAAGCGTAAATTCATCGCCCGCGATTTTCCGTGCTGTTTCCGTGTCATGAACGCCGGTATTGGAATAAGCGTATATAAAATGTTTTCCCAAATCGTCGCCAAGCGCCGCGTCAAGCGTTTTTGAAAGCTCACTTGCCACAATGCTTGTTGGGTAATGATCCCAAAACAAATGCCCATCGGAGTATATTGCCGCCTCAAATTTAAGCAACGGGTTATTCTCGGGGTAGCACAAGCATTTATACGAGCCGTTTTGATCATGGAATAAAACGGCGCTGCATTCAAATTCCTCGCTATACTTTTCCTCCAACGCTTTTTCAACCATATTTTTCAACTGTCTTTCAGTAACCCTACCTTTGCACCCCGTTAAACATATTGCCAAAGCTGCCAAAAACGCGCACGAAAGCAGTATTGATAAAAATTTTTTCATAATATGTCCCCTAAAAGATCGGAGAGAGCCGCAATTGCTTAACTACTTTGCTTCGGGCTTTCTTGACGTAATAAAGCCTATCGCGCGCTCTATGGACGACCGCACGTGCTCCATATCCTCGTTGTGGAGATTGCGGGCGTTGCGGTAGTCAAAACTGTCGCAGAACTGCTGAACGTCGTCGTTGAGGGATTTCATATACTCCTCGACGAGCTTATCCGTCGCCTCGACGAACGTTTTGAGGTCGTCCTTTTTGAGGTGCTTGAAAGCGCCGAGCATCAAAAGCTCGTAATGCTCAAGGCAGATGTACTCCTGCTCGGAATAAAGCCTGCGGAAGCCCGCGTCGCTCCACATATTGTAAAGCGTCCCGAGCATATGGTCAACGCCCCAGTTCACCTTGGAGCAGACAAAGCAGGTCTTCTCCTCGGGGACGCTTTTTTTCGTGAACCGCGCCATGCCGCCCTTGCCCTTGAACATCTTCTCGCGGCGCTCGGCAAGGTGCGTGTTCAGCATCAGCGCGAGCGAAAGGCGGTTGTTCTGTTTCAGCAGCATACCGTAGTGCGTCGTGCAGAAGCCGAGGCGGTTTGTTTCAATGCGCACGTCGGGCTCCATCATCGCCGCGCCCATTATGTACTCGCAGATGTGCTGCTCGACGGTATTGCGCATAGCGCAGATGGGGCAGCCCTCGCGGGGCTCGAACACCTCGTTTATGGGGATAGTAAGTAAGCTCTCTCTCATAATAAATATGTCCTCCTGTTTGGTAGTCGCGAGGCAGTCTGCAATGCGGACTTGTTTTCAAACCCATACAAAGCCTGCGTTTAATTTTTTAAAAAAGCACTTGCATTTATACTTATATTGTATTATAATTAAAGTAAATAATCAAGGGGTTTTTTGAAATTTTATGAAATTTAATGTTAAAAACACAAATTTCGACCCGAAACAGACGCTATTTTGCGGGCAGTGCTTCCGCTGGAGCGAGCAGGACGGCGTTTTTTCGGGGATCGTCGCGGGAAAGCGCGTTGCCGTCGCGGCGGTCGGAGATGAGATCGTCATCGAAAGCGAGCATACGCGGGAATTTCTGGAAAATTATTTCGACCTGAACACCGATTACTCCGCGTACATAGAGAAATTATCCG
>JAIDPG010000325.1 GCA_029062865.1 Oscillospiraceae bacterium | reverse complement strand
CAATTTTATCGCCCATAAGGTGAAAGAGAGATACACATACTGTCAAGAGTATAGTAATCCCCTTATGGGCATCAAAATATAAAATTGTGTAGCAAAATTATTATAACACAAATTATTCCGTTTGTCAAGAGTTTTTTACAAAATGCGGAAATACGCGCTATCCGAGAACATACCGCGAGCGAAAACGGCTGTACAAAGGTTCACAGACCCTTAAGATCTTGTTTTTTCGCCAGTCGCAATGGGCGCTCGTCAAGCCGCTTCGCGGCACGCGTTCAGCTCATTGCAGGGTTCGAAATCGCAAAAACAACGCGGGTGTTGACTTTTCACCGATAATAGATTATAATCGGAATGTGGGTGACAGAACGCCGACAGGCTGATTTTGCCGCTTTTTTGACGTCAACAAAAAATTTCCAAAACCCTGTAACCTTTATGAAAAAAATACGAGTTAATGTATGAGGGGGTGAAAATATGAACGACTCGGACATTGTGCAGCTGTTCTGGGAGCGCAACGAGACCGCGCTTGCGGCGGCGGAAAAGAAGTTCGGGGAGCGGTGCCGATTTGTTGCGGCGAATATCCTCGGCAGCCGCACCGACGCGGAGGACTGCGTCAACGACGCGTACCTCAAGCTCTGGGAGCTTATCCCGCCGAACCGCCCGAAGGTTCTCGGCTCGTTTTTGTGCAGGCTCGTGCGGAATACCGCTGTTGATATGCTGAGAACACGTCTTGCGGACAAGCGCGGGCACGGAAATTTTTCATCGGTTTTCGAGGAGCTCGCCGAGATAATCCCCGACAAAACCGATGTTGAAAATACATACGAAAACAAGGCGCTTCTGGCGAGCATCGAGAGCTTCCTGAACCAAGAGCCCGCGCGCGAGCGGCGTATTTTCATTCTTCGATACTGGTACGGCTGCAAGGTTTCGGAAATCGCCAAGCGCTACGGCGCGAGGAAAAACACCGTTTCGGTAATACTCAGCCGCACGAGGCAGCGTCTCAAAGAACAGCTTGAAAAGGAGGGCTATGAGCTATGAAAAAAACCAACAAAATTGACAGCAACAACGGAAAACAGCTCTTTGATCTGCTCGGCGATCTGGACGAAAATATGGTAGAGGACGCTTGGCTCGATCACGGCGAGGAAGTCATCATAATGGAGGAGAAATCGCCGTTCCGCCTTGTGAAGATAGCGGCGGGAATTGCCGCGGCTGTCGCGATTATCGGCGGCGGGATCTACGGCTTCAACCGATACAAAAACAGCATGGGCTTCTCGCCCGCGGCGGGAACTTCCGATGAAAGCGAAATATCCGATAGTGAAGTATCTGACATTTCAAAGCCCGAGATCAGCACGCCCGACGTATCGAACATTGAAATCTACACGTCCGACATTTCGGAGTACGTTGACGAGCCGACGATATTTATGGGGTTCGGCAACGATCCAATTATGAGCTCCGACATAAATCGCACAAACACCGACAAAAAGCCTTCGGAAATAACGGAGGAAGATGTGGGCGCAATCGCTTATTGCGACGGCTTCTGCTATTTCAGAGAGCCTATGGGCATAGCATTCGACAGCTATCACAACCCCGAGATGTTCACTTGGACAGGCAACCCCGACAAGACGGACGGCAACAGCTTCTACGGGGAAATGCCAAGGAACACAAACAACTACAAACGTCTTTACGAGGGCGATGAGATATGCGGATTGAAGCTTATAAAAGCAACAACGCAATTCAGAGTCAACGCTCCCGGCGAGAGCTGGCGACTTGAGATCAGCCCCGAGGACGAAAACTTTATAGAATTTGAGGGGCAGATCGAAATTGAGGGGATCTTGTGCGTTGACGCGCCGAACCTCAGCAACGACGGCGGCTCTTTCATGTTCTACCCGACAGAGGATAAGCTGCCGATTTTGGGCACAAGCCATAAAAAGGTTATGGACTACCACATTGGCTACGCGCACGAAACCGGCGCGGTTCACATCGTCAACGAATATCCCAGAATCACGATTTCCAATGTGTTTGCGGACTATAGCGCAATAGACGGCATCGACAAAGGCGACGCGGTGCTTGCGCGCGTGACGCTGAACGACATCGCGTACAGCTCCTATAACAGTGTGTTCGCGAATATGGACGCCGTCGAGATACTCTCCGAGCCGATCGCGCACGTGGACGAGTGGATGCAGAAATAATACAAGAATAATTTGGGGAAAATATATTATGAAAAGAATATTTACAATACTGCTTTGCTTTGCGACAGCGGTCGGGCTCGGCGCGTGCGGAAAGCGCGAAAACAACGGAAATTCGGACGATAAAGCGGCGGAATACGCGGATATTAACGCCGCTTACGCCGCGGGTGCGCCTTTTCCCGAGCTTCCCGAGCCGGTGTTTTTGTCGGACATTCACGAATTCGAGGACGGAAACAAGCTCTACAATATAAACGATACATACATTGACAAGCGGCGTTTTAACGCGGAATTTTCCGTGATAAGCTCCTCGGCGGAGCTCTGGCGCGGCGTGAAGAACGCCCCGGCGCTCTTCGAGGAATACGACCGCGCGGCGGCTGTACAATACGCGAAAGCGCATTGGAATGACGAGCAGGGGCTCTGCGCGGAATTCGCGTCAAGATGCCTTGCCGCGGGCGGGCTCTCAATAAGCACCGACAGCTCCTCGTCGCTGGCGCTGCTGCTTTTGAATTCACGGCTGGGCTTCGGGGAATTTCTCCCGGTGTCCTCCGACAGAACGGTGAAGCTCCCGCAATATGCCGAGCCCGGGGACGTTGTCGAGCTTTACTGCCCGTACGAGGGCTTGATGATACACTCGACGATCTTCGTCGGCAACGACGACCTCGGCAATATGAAGGTCTGCTGCCATAACGAGGAAAACAGCGGCGAATACGCGTATATTGTCGCGGACACGTGCAAAAGCTGCGGCACTCCGATAAAGGAGGTTTTCTTCTATCACTTCGGGAATAATCCTCAAAAGGATAACACCGTTATGCTGTTTGAGAGCTCCGGTTACGCAATCGCGAACCAAAGCTATAACGCCGAAAAGGCAGCGAAATACGCGCGGGAAAATCCCGCGGACGGCATCGGGCAGTTCGGTGCGGAGCACACGTCACGGGCGCTCGCCGAGGGCGGGCTTTCGGTCGGCTATCCAGTGCAGACCGCGCTGTTTTTCCAGCTGATGAAATCGAGGCTCGGCGAAATGCGCTCTATCGCGATAAACCCCGACCGCACAGTCACTCTCCCAAGCTCCGCAAAGGAGGGCGACGTTTGCTTTCTCTATTGCCCGCGCGAGGGCTTGATATACAGCTCCTTTTTGATAAAGGGCGCTGACAGCGGCAGCAAAATGCTCGCGTATTCACACGACAAGATCAACAACGACACCGCACCGTTCCGCGTCGAGAGCGTCTGTCCCGGCAGTAAATGCGGCGGCGAGATCCACGACGTAGTTCTCTTTACGTTTGACTAATTTTTCACCCGCGAGTATTCTGTAATAAAAAGCTCCCCGAAATTGTTTTCGGGGAGCTTTTTAAACTATTTCGCGTTTTCCCCGCCGTAGGCGGGGAAAACGCGAGCGATCAACCCAAAGCTCCCCGAATTCGGAGAGCGTTTTTTATTTAAGAATTTCGCAGAGCTCGGAAAGCGAATTCAGCTTGAAATCAAAGCCGTCGACGCTACCGAATCCATACGACGCGAACGCGAATTTAACTCCCGCGGCGCGGGCGCTGTCGCGATCGGTCTGGGTGTCGCCAACGTAGAGGGCTCGCGACGGCTCGACGTTGTTTTTTTGCATTATCAAGCGGATGTTCTCGGACTTCTGAAGTCCGTTGTCGCCCCAGCAGAGGCGGTCTGTGATGTGCTCCCACAAGCCGTAGTGATCGAGAAACGCCTCGATATATCCCGCTTGACAATTGCTGACGATAAACAGCCGAAAGCGCTTTGCGAGCCTCGCGGTTGTCGCCGCGGTGTCGGGATAGATACCGCCGCCGTGCTCGCGGAGATAGTCGTTTTCGATGTCGCAGCAGCGAGTTAAAATCTCCATGCGCATCTGCTCGCTAGCATCGGGGAAAAACCGCGCGGCGATAGCGTCCATAGTAAGCCCCATAACGCCGCGGATGTCGTCGCCCGAAAAGCGCCGCTCGGAAAGCCCAGCGACCGCCTTGTTCCAAGCCGCCGCGACGTTCTCCGCGCTGTCCCAGAGCGTGCCGTCCATGTCAAAAATTATGCTTTCGATCATAATGAACTCCTTTTTATAAGTAAGAAGTAAGGGCGCTGCGCGTGAAGCCATTGTGGTAAGTGCAAATTCTGCTCGCGCAGCGAGGGAATTTGCACTTACCGGAGTTTCTTCAAAAACATAACCACCATCGGCAGGGCGATAAGCGAGGTGGTGAAATACGCTATCGGCTGGGCGGCTTCTATGCCCTTGATGGCGAAGTTGTGGGCGAGGATCAGGCACAGCGGGATAAAAATCAGCCCGCTTTGCAGACAGGACAAAATCAGCGCGCGGACGCTTTTGCCGATGCTCTGAAACAGCATGCTTCCGACCATCGAGATCGGGAAAAACAGCAGCGCCGCGCATTGAATACGCAAAGCCTCGCTGCCGATCTGCACGACCTCCGCATCCTTGCGGAACAGCGAGATTATCTGTGGGGCAAGGACGAAGCACGCCGACGCTATCACGCCTATCGAGATCGTTCCGAGCGCTATCGTGAACGCCGTGCCCTTCTTCACACGCGAGTACTTCCCCGCGCCGTAGTTGAACCCCGACACGGGCTGAAAGCCCTGACCTATGCCGAGACCGATCGAGGAGATCAGGTGCGACGTCCTTCCGACGTAGCCCATCGCCGCTATCGCCGCGTCGTCAAACGGCTTCGCGGCGGCGTTTAACACCATCGTCGAAACGCTGTTCAGCCCCTGCCGCGCAAGGCTCGGGAGACCCGTTATAACAATGTCCGCGAGGGTCTTGAACTCCCGCGCGATAAAACGAATTGAAATGCGGCTTTGCGTTTTCTTGGAGATAAACATCGACAGCAAAATCCCGAACGAGATGTACTGCGAAAGCGCTGTCGAAAGCCCCGCGCCGCTTATCCCCAAGTCAAACACGAAAATAAACAGCGGGTCGAGCGCCATGTTAAGCACGCCGCCCGTCGTAAGCCCTATCATCGCAAGCGCGGCTTTGCCCTCATAGCGGAGTATGTTGTTCAGCACGCAGCTGCCCGTCATCGCGGGGGCGGCAATGAGAATGAACACGCAGTAATCCACGGCGTAAGGGAGAATTGTGTCGGTGCTGCCGAGCAGCCGCATCAGCGGCTCGATAAAGATAAGCCCGCCCGCCATTATGCCAAGCCCCGCGATTATCGCCCAGAAAAAGCCCGTCGAAGCATACTCGCTTGCTTTTTCGTTATGCTGCGCTCCGAGAAAGCGGCTGATGTGGCTCCCGGAGCCGTGCCCGAACATAAACCCGAACGCCTGCAAAATCGACATCACGCCGAACACGACGCTCGTGGCTCCGCCCGCGCTCAGCGAAATCTGGCTGACGAAATACGAGTCCGCGACGTTGTAGATATTCGTGATAAGCATGCTGATAACCGTCGGGATCCCAAGCGAAATAATAAGCCGCCCAACGGGAGTCTCGGTCATTTTCACATATTGAGCCTCGGAACTCGGAGCTGTTTTCTGCGACATTTTTACACCCTCTGAATTTGTTATAAGTAGACATTAACATTATATCATAATTATCGTGGAATGTCAACTAGAAGCAAGGGGTTAGAGGCAAGAGGCAAGAGCGCCGAATTCGTAAACGACTGTAAGCCGCTAACCGGCGATGTGTCAGCACCGCGAGCTTTTACGGCTTTGAAGAACGGGGTTGACGCGATGATCGATGTTCTCTGTGAGGGTACAAAGGAATAAAGGAGACCGAAAAATAAAAAGCCGCCCGTGAGCATTGTGCTCACGGGCGGTTTTAAACGGAATGACAGTTCCGATCATGACGATTATGAGCCGAAGCTCGGCAAGACCGGATCATAGCGGTGTTGTCATAGATAAACGCATTACACAAACTTCATCGAATACACGGGATAAACGGAAAACCACTTCATAAAGTCCAGCCCCATAACGCTTAAAACAAGCGGCGCGGAGAAAATCACCAGCCCCAAAATTACAGCCTGCGTACCGTTTTTCAGCTTATACGACAAAGCAAGCACCGCCGCCGTTTCAAGCAGCAGCGTCAGAAATTGCGTCAGCATCGTCAACAGCATAAAAAACCATATCGGAATCCCAAGCCCGCTGCCGTAATACATCGGAAGATCGTTAAGACTGCTCCCCGCCATTTTCAGGTGATAATTTTCGGTTATCATTTTAAACCGCAAAACACACGGAATTACGGTCATAACCGCGGCGCACACCGCGCACACGGCTGCCTTTGTACGAATTACGGCGAACTTTCCGCGCGCGGTCGCTGAAATAATGTTCATGGAACGCTTCTGCGATTCGTATGACATTACGCTCCCGAACGCGAACACCACGCAAACGGAAAGCAAAAGACAGTCGTTCAGAAAGCTGTCATCCCCATATCCGAACAGCTTGCCGTACCCCGTGTCATAAATGAACCTGCCGCCGTTTTCGCGAATATGCTCGTATTGAGCCAGCACACGCTGAAAATACGGATAAAATATCGTCTGCGCTTGTAAAGCGGACTTCATCTCCGCGCCCAATTGTTCATCTATCTCGCCGGAGCTTATCATCTGCTCGACAAGCTCCAGCTGCTCAAACAGTTTGTCGTAGCGCTCCTTTTCCTCAATAACGATCGCCTCGCTCTCATCGTCAAGCTCCCCCTCGATTTTTTCCATAAATCCAAGATAGTAGGTCTCGCCGCTCGACAGATAATATCTCCGATCAAGTTCTCCATATCCGATCAAAACGGCGAAAATTAACAGCACGACCAAAGCCTTGTTCATAAAGAGTATCTTTCTGCCCTCGTGGAGAAACAGATTTCCGTGAACAAGCTGAACCCCCGTTCTCACTCGGAGCTTCCGAGTTTCAAGGCTTCTCCCCCTCGCGAACAACAGCAGTCCCGCCGCCGTTATGAAAGCGAACGCCACGCACGTTACCCAAAGCGTAAGCGTCAGCCGATTTATCGGGAATCCGAAAATATTGAAGTTCAGATATTCGCCGAAAAGCTGCTCCGAATCGAACGCTCCCCAGAACGTCAGATATTTCACGGGGCTGAATATTGAATATGCGGGAATAAACTCATAAGCCGCCCTGAACACCGCGAGTATCCCCACTCCGCAAAGCTGCGGCACAAAGCTGTGGGAGCTGATCACGCAAATCGCCGACAAAGCCCCGCCGAAACAAAAAAGCAAAACAGTCTTCATCAGTATCCCGAAAATCAGATACTCCCCGATCGTGATTTTCAGACTGCTCCCCGTGTAATCGGCAACGGATTGGATCGCCGCCGTAAGGTCGCCGATGCCCGCGGTCAGCTCCGCGTACAGGAAGTTGCTCCCGTACAGCGCGGCGGTAATTCCCGCGCTGAAAATAAGCAGCGCGAAAAGCTTCGCTCCCATACATTCCGTCACGCCGAGCCGTGTTGCCCGCGTAACGTAAAACAGCCGCTTCTCCTTTTCCTCGCCGATAAGCCCGCCCACAAACAGCATTACCGCCAGCAGCGCAAGCATGTCGGTTACAACGCTCTTGGACGCGAGCTTGACCCCCTTTGACGGCACAAAGCGTATGTTCTCGGACGAGAGATCCTTGTGGTCCGCGTAGCTTTTTTCTATGTTCCGCGATGAAAAGGAATCGGAAGCTTCTCCCTTGTTGAAGATCGACACGCCGTTCATCAGATCGCGGTTTTTCTCTATGGACTTTATATAGTCGTCATAGCCCGAAACGGTATCAAATTGCTTTTGAATGTCCTCGATAAGCCTGAGCTCGGTATTCAGGGAATCTGTGTACCCGAGATAATCCCCCGTTTCATACCTTGTCCTGTATTCATCGTAAACCTCACCGTATTGCTCCAGAAGTCTTTGCACGGATCTCCTGCTGTTCTCGTTGTCTTGGGAGCTTAAAACGGAGATCATCTCCACAATGCTTACCGTATCGAGCGTTTCGCGGATCTCCCCCAGAAACTCCGCCTGCTCGTCCGCGTTCAGATCGCGTATATCGTTATTCACAGCCTTATACGCGGAAAGCGGCGGTTCTTCACCGTTCGACGAGTTCAGATACCACAGCATAAAAACGTTCACAAGCAGCAGCAACAGCACCACGGCGATGAAATTCCTTTTTCCGAGAACCTTTTTCAGTTCAAACGGTATCAGTTTAATCATATCCCGCGTCCTCCCCGAAAAGCTGCATATAGATCTGCTCGAGGTCGTTTTCGCACTTATACTTCACGCAAAGATTTTCCACGGTGTTCATATCCGCGATTTCGCCCTCTTTAAGCAGAATTATCTCGTCCGCGATGGATTGGATATCCGACACAACGTGTGTGGAAACAATGATTATTTTATCCCCCGAAAGCTCCTTGATCTTCTCGCGTATGCGAACGCGCTCTTTCGGGTCAAGCCCTGCGGTCGGCTCGTCAAGAACGAGAATTTTCGGATCTCCGAGAATGGCTTGAGCGATCAAAATACGCTGCTTCATTCCGCCCGAATACGCGCCTACGGGCTTTTTCGCCGCGTCCGTAAGATTAACGGCAGTCAGCGCTCTTTCGATTTCCGACTTCATCTCTCTCTTTGGGATCCGCTTGAGCGTCGCCATATAGGAGAGAAATTCTCTCCCCGTAAACGCGTCGTAGAGCCCCTGCTGCTGCGGCGCGTAACCGAGAACCGACCGATACTTTTTTCCCAGCTCGTATATATTTTCCCCGTTGAATCGGACAGCTCCCGCCGTCGGCTTTAAATTCCCCGTGATTATGTTCATCAATGTGGATTTCCCCGCTCCGTTCGGACCCAGCAAGCCGTAAATCCCCTCTTTAAGGGAAAGAGAGATGTTGTTTAATGCCGTTTTATTTCCGTATTTCATTGTAATGCCCTGCGGTTCAAGCATAGTTTTTCCCCCCTTTATGAAACATTTACCATATCGAACGGCTTGTAGTTTGCCCTGCCGTTATACAGATCGTCAAGCGAGATAAGCGCGTAAAGCGGCGTCCGGCACGAATAGGCGCCGGGACTTGTCTCGGAAGGGATACCGAACTCGCCGTTAATTACAAGCGCGTCATCTCCAACTACCGTTATCAAGTCAATGTCCACGCCTTCATTTGTCAAAAGCCCGGAGCGGGTAATATTAGAGCCGTCCGGATCCGCGAAATATCTCGCTCTGTCATTGCGGTCTCCGGGATAGTGCGATAAAACCAGCTTGTCCGCGAAAAATCCCATAAACCGATACCCCTCCGGAATGTTCAGCTCCGCCGTTTCGCCGGATTCGATGTCAAGCGTGAATATTGAATTATCCGGCTTCTCAAAATACAGAAGTCCGTTGCGGCAATCCGCGCCGAAATTCACGTCCGCGATTTTGTACCGCGTGATCTCCCGAAGCTCCTTGGTTTTTACGTCAAGCGTGAAATACACACACTCGCACTTGTCGTTGAAATCCCAATAATCGGGGTTAATAGAGCCTATCTCCGTGCCGGGCGCGAGAATATCCATATTGTCCATAATGCTCGTGCCGTTCGGGTAAGCCTTGCCGAGCAGGAAGAATTTATCGCCCGTACAATTATCCACCCTCAGCGCGATATTATTGCAGTCCTCCAGCGGGATCTTGTCGGTGATCTTCCGCTCGTTGATGTCGTAGCGGATAAACGCGCGGTCCTTGCTGTGATTATAAACCGCTCCCGTTTCCTCGTGAACCTCGGCGGAAGGCTGTTTCGTAACAAACCAGAACCCCGTTCCGTCGCCGAAAACCTCTGACTCCGCGATATATCCCGCGTCCGATTGCCAGAGCCTTTGCCGCTCCGTGCCGTCGAGGTTCATTCGGTAGAGAGACGCCCGCCTTTTGGATTCTCGTTCATCATTGATTTCCTTTAACTTATCCGAGATAAATCCTCCCCCCGATTGCAGAGAGCCGTCCTGATCAATATCGGTGGTCAGGCAATACAGATGATCTTGGAACACAAAAAGATGGTATTCAAATACATACTCGTCTAAGAAAACACTCGCGCAGTTTACGGTATCGTGCTTGCAGGAGCTGTCCGAGCAGACGATGACCTCCTGAAGCGTCGCGTAATCCAGATAGAACAGGTGCGGATAATCGTCCGACTTGTATTCGCCGAAGTAATAGTAGCCGTTTTCGGTGTAACAAACGGAGTTGCGGCAGCCGATCCCGGGAATTAGACTTCCGGGGCAGTCGGGCTCGTGCAGCATAGTAAGTTCGCCTTTTTTTGCGGATATTGCGGATGTTTCATTTGGCGGAGAAATTCCTGTTTTGGGATCGGTATCGAGCTGCGCCGCCAAAACGGAATTCTCTCCGCTCTGCTCGGAATTTGTTTCGGTTTTGCCGCACGCGGTAAACGCAAGCATCGCCGCAAGCGTCAAAAACGCGGTGATCCCTTTGAATGTTTTTTTCATTTCAATAACCCCCTTTAGAGAATAGATAGTTAGAGGATAGAGGATAGAGAGTTGCTTACAGTAAGCGGATTTGTGTTTTGGGAGGATTTCTAATCTATTACCTCTAACCTCTAAATCTCTAACTTCTAATAGGATAAACCATAAAAGTCAAAAAACCGTCAAGGAACGAAAAAATTATTCGGATTTTAGAGAAAATTCCACAAACGCGCCCTTTGGGTTGTTCCCGCAAATAAGCTCGCCGCCGTGCTTCCGTGTGAGAATACCGCTCACAGCAAGTCCTATTCCCGAATGTTCACCGTCGTCTTTTCTTATTACAAAATGCCGCTTTTGGTCGGAAAGAAAGCTCTCCGAAAAACCGCAGCCGTCGTCCGAGACCGTCACGACAAGATCCCCCTTATCGTAGACGAAAACAATACGGATCTCGCTCTCGGCGAACCGCACAGCGTTGCTTACAAGGTTCTCAAGTATGCGGAAAAGAGCCTGCTTGTCAATGTTCACCTTTCGATCTCCGACGGCGTTCACGCAGGTTATCGCGATGTTGTTTTGATTTGGCGCGGCAGAGAAATCCTCGTTTATCTCCGCGAAGACCTCGCCGAAATCGATCTCGCTTCGGTTTATCTTAAGCTCCTCGATCCGGTTTATGGCGCGAATACTGTCGGTGTAGTATTCAAGGCGCTTCGCGGCTGAGGAAATATTCTCCAGCACGGGGAGGAGCTTTTCGCCGTCGGCTTGACCGTTTTGAATGTTGTTGCGAAGATACTCGGTATGCCCCTCGATGATCGCGATCGGATTTCGCAGATCGTGCGCAACGGTCGCTTGGAGCTGACGTCTTTCCACCAGCATATTCCACATTTTCTCGTTGTTCTCCCGAAGAACCGCGCGCATTTGATTGAAGGCTTGACATAACGCTCCCAGCTCGTTGTCGCTTTGGTAATCCACCGTGAAATCCAGATCCTGAGAGGAAATTTTCTCGGTCGCTTCAAAAAGCGCCTTAATGGGCTGTTTCAGCTTTCGGTCATAAAACGTGAAGCCGCAGATAAGTACCCCTCCGAGCGCCAAAACCACGGGAACAAGAACCATTGCCGCTCCGCTGGCGTAGTATAACACGCGATTGCTCGGGGATAACGCTTCGGGAGAGTTGTACACCCGCGTCACGGATACAACGGCGTCGTTTTCCGTGAAGTAGGATCGGCTCAGCACAAAGCAACGCGTTTCCGCGGGATTTTCCGAATAAAACGGATTTTCCTCTCCCGGCTCGGCAAGCGTCAGCATCGAAAATCCGTAAACGGGCTTGTCCGGGGAATCCTCACACCCCGCCGCGCTCCAGTTCAGATAAACCTTGTCAGTATTCGGCATCAGCAAGCTTTCCCTTAAGGCGGTACATCCGACAATAACCGCGAATGAGAGCAAGATTACCGCGAAAAACGTTGTCATTACAAAACGAATAAAATCCCCGCGAAGCTTAGATCTTCTCACTGTTTTTTCCACTTGTAGCCCACTCCCCATACGGTTTCAATGTAATCGTCCCGTCCCGTGATCTCCTTTAGTTTTCGGCGAATTTTGCGGATATGTTCCTTGAGGACGTCGCTGTCGCCCTCCGCGTCAAGTCCCCAAACCGCCTCATACAGACGCTCCCGGCTGAAGATCTGCCCCGCGTTCAGTATCAGGAACTCCATAATGTCAAATTCGCGCCGCGAAAGGGGAATTTCCTCGTCTTTATAGCACACGGTTCGCGCCGAAAGGTTCACGATCAAATCCCCGGAAACGGAAAGCTTTTGTGTTCCATGACCGCGCTCATCACGGCGAAGATGAGCCGCGACACGCGCGGTTATTTCAGCCAGACCGAACGGCTTTGTGATGTAGTCGTCACCGCCCGCCAGAAATCCGTTCACCTTATCCTGCTCGGAGATCCGCGCGGTCAGAAACACGATCGGACAGGAAATATGCTCGCGAATTGATTTACAGAACTCCAACCCGTCCACCCCGGGCATATTTATATCCAGCAATATCAAATCGGGCTGCGTTTTCAGCAAGTTCATAGCCTCGCTTGCGTTTCCCGCGGTATACGCGATATATCCGTTATCGCCGAAATGCGCTTTAAGTAGCGACGTAAGCATCGGTTCATCGTCCACGATCAGTATTTTGTAAGCCATAACAATACACCTCCATTATTATTATACACCACAAAAGTCAATTTTTCGTCAATTTTTCTCCAAATTCCGCGAAAATAAAACAGCCCCTTTCCGAGCTCACTCGGAAAGGGGCTGTTCTTTGTCGAATATTCGGTTGACCTGTCGTCCTGCTCCGTTGCGTCAGGTCAACAGAGGGGGCGCATAGGTCGGCGCAAGAGCAGAGACTGTGGCAGGAACAGGACTTGTTGTGATCCTCACGGTTCGAACGTTCCACCTTGCCATTATGATGCGGCGTGTACGGACGGATCAGCTTGTGCCGCACGCCAATGCGCTCAATCGTAATGCCGCGCCGCTTAAACCACTTCACGACGCGCTTGTGATATCGTGACTAAAAAGATTTGAAACAAAATCACCTGTTGGAGCGGGTCAACGCCGCGCGTTTTTACGGTTTTGCGAAGCAAAATCGCGGACGAAGTCCGCGAAGTAAAAACGCGCC
>JAIDPG010000324.1 GCA_029062865.1 Oscillospiraceae bacterium | reverse complement strand
ATTTACTTTCCCTACGTTATCGGCGTATCGGCGGGCGGCGGAAACGCGATGAGTTTTGTCTCGCAGCAGAAAGGGCGCACCTGCTCGATGATAAACGTCCCGAGAAATCAATCGTACTACGGGATTCGGCAGCTCGTCAGCACAGGGAAGATCATCAACCTCGATAAAATGGCGTTTGAGTATCCGTATAAGCAATTCCCGTTCGACTTTGATACATATTTCAACGGCGTTAACGGAGATGTAGAAACCGAATATGTCTGCGCTTGCATGGAAACCGGCAAGCCCGAATATCTCTCCGAAACCGAGAACCGCGAGCGCCTTTTGACGATAACCAAAGCGACCTGCTCCGTGCCGATGCTTTGCAGCCCCGTCGAGCTCGACGGCAAGCACTATCTTGACGGCTCGATAGCGGACTCCATTCCGATCGAGCACGCCCTCGAAAAGGGCTGCGACAGGCTCGTCATTATCCTCACGAAGCCCGGCAAAGCGGTGCCTCCCACGGACTACAAAAAATTCCGTATGTTTATACATAGAATGTACAAACAATATCCCGCGTTTGAAGAGGCTTGCATGACTCGCGTAGAGCGCTACGAGAAAACAATAGAGCTTATGGAGCGCCTTGAGCGCGAGGGCAGGATAATGACGTTCCGCCCGACCCTGCCGCCTATCTCGAAGTTCGAGAAGGACAGCGAGAAGATCATGGATTCCTACCGCGACGGTCAGACCCAAGCCGAGCAACGCCTTGAGGAGCTGCTGGAGTTTATGGGGCAGCCTGCCCGCAAATCCGCGGTTATCGGAGCATAATTAATACAATAAACTCCCCCGCATAGCGGGGGAGAATTTTTTCAGACTCTCTTCATAAAATCGTAAGAAAACCGCACGTTTTCGCGAATACATTTAATTCCCCCTTGTGATATGATTAAATCACAAGGGGGGATTTCAGTCCGCGCGCTAAAACGCCGTTTTCCCCGCCTTCGGCAGGGAAAACGGCAAAATCACAATGCGGGCTGAAGAAAATATTATGTATGGATTTTTGAATTCACAAAACGCCGCGGAATATGAGCGGTTTGTCGAGGCTCACGAAAACGGCTCGTTTATGCAGTCGCTTGCTTGGGCAAACGTCAAGGCGAACTGGGAAAGCGAGGCGATTATCTCCCGCGATGACAGCGGAAAGATCCGCGGGGCTTGCCTTGTGCTTGTAAAGAAAATACCGCTTGTGAAATGCGCTTTTCTGTACGCGCCGAGAGGTCCCGTCTGCAATTTCTCCGACAGCGAAGCTCTGTCCGACATCGCGGCGGGAATTGACATTCTCGCGAAAAAATACGGCGCGTTCGCGGCGATGTGCGACCCGCCGCTTGGCGACGATCTTGACGCGAGTGCACTTGAAAACGCGGGATTCGCTCTACGAGACATTCCCGAGGAGCATCTGATACAATGCCGCTTCAACTATGTGCTCGAACTTAAGGGGAAAACGCTTTACGAGATCTACGCGGGCTTTAAGCCGGACTACCGCAACAGAATAAGCAAGGCAGAGCGCCGCGGGGTTTGGTGCGAGGAGCTTCGCGGCGAAGCAGCGATAAACGCGCTCCCCGATTTTTACGAGCTGATGAAGCAAACAGGCAGGCGCGACGGCTTCCCTATTCGCTCGCTTGAATACTTCGCTCGGTTTTTGCGGTCGCTTGGGGAGCACGCGGCTTTGTTTATGTGCTACGCCAAGCTCGGCGGGGTGAAAACGCCGCTTTCGGGGGCGATCGCGGTGAATTACGGCAAACGCTTCGCGTATGTTTACGGAGCGTCCGGCGATGAGCATCGGGAGCTTTACCCGAGCTATCTGATGCAGTGGACGATGATAACCGCGGGGCACGGGCGCGGCGACAGCGTTTACGACTTTGGCGGAGTTCCGTTTTACCACGACGAAACGCGCCGCGAATATGGGATATACAGGTTCAAAAAGGGCTTCGGCGGAGATGTGGCAAGCTTCGCGGGGCAATTTGTCAAGGTCTACCGACCGTTTCTTGAAAAAGCCGCCGTTATTTTCGCGGAATTACAACGGTGAATTCTATCACCTCGTCATCGCTCGCGGCGGAGATAGCTCCGCCGTGCAGCGTGACTATTTCTTTGGCTATCGCGAGCCCGAGACCCGCGCCGCCCGTTTTGGACTGCCGCGCCGTGTCAACCCGGAAAAACTGCTCGAAAATGCGGTCAAGCTTTTCCTTCGGGATAGTCCGCCCGCGGTTTTTGCACGTGACGGTGACGGCGCTGTCGTCGGCGGTCATCGCGAACTCTATCTCGGAGTTTTCATAGCTGTAATTCACGGCGTTTTTGAGAATATTGTCGAACACGCGCTCAAGCTTGTCCGGGTCGCAAACCAGATAAACGTTCGATTGTATGTCAACGTTTGCGGTCAAAAAATTCTCGGCGAAGATCGGAGAGAACTCGCTTATCGTCTGATTTAAAAGCAGGCTGAGATCTATCCTCCGCGTGTCAAGCGTTAAGGTCGTCAGGCTGAAGCGCGTGATGTCGAAGAACTCGTTTATCAGCTCCTCAAGCCTTTGTGAGCGCTCCAGCGCGACGGAAGTGTATTTCTCGCGGCTTTCCGCGGGAATATCCGGCTCGTCGCGGAGAAGCGTCAAGTAGCCGATAACGCTCGTCAGCGGCGTTTTGAGATCATGTGCGAGGTAGACTATCATATCGTTCTTGCGCTGCTCCGCTTCCCTTGCAAGGGCGGCGTTTCTGAGGGCGTTCTCGCGGACGAGGTTTAATTCAAGCTGCGCCTCGGCGATGTCGGGCGGGAGCTCGATAGGAGCGTCGGAGGGCTCCATAAGCCCCTTTGACGCGTTTATCACGTCGTCAAGATAGCGCAAAAGTCTCCTCATAAAAACGACTGTCACGAACACACCTATTATAACAGCCGCCAGCAGGATTATAACAAAAATGTTTTCCTTGAACCAGTGGAGGATCTTGTAGGATTTTTCGTGGTAATACCAGATGCGGAACCCCGCGAGCCAGTCCGCGAGCAGCGCCAGCCCCGTCGCCGCGACCACGGGGATTATCAGCGCGAAAAGATATTGTAAAATGTACCGCCTCGCAAACGCGGATAATTTGTTCGAGCTTTTACTCTTCATTTTATTCTTCAATCGTATACCCCACTCCCCAAACGGTTTTTATGTACTTCGGGCGGCGCGGGGGCTCGGAGAGCTTTTCTCTTATACGCGCGATGTGCGCCATAACGGTGTTGGAGCTGTCGAGATACTTCTCGCCCCAGACCGCTTCAAACAGCTCCTCGCCCGGAACAACCTTGTTTTTGTGGCTGCAGAGATACCAAAGCATCGAAAACTCCAGCGGCGTTAAAACGACCTCTTTGCCGTTCAGCGTGCACTTGTGGCTGTCGTTGTTTATCTGAAGCCCGCGAATGTCGATCTCATTCGGGCGCGGCGCGGCGGAGTTATAGCGCGTGTATCTTCGCAGCTGAGTTTTCACCCTCGCCACAAGCTCGGGCGGCGAGAACGGCTTTGTGATGTAATCGTCCGCACCGAGCATCAGTCCGGTTATTTTGTCGGAGTCCTCGCACTTTGCCGTAAGCATTATTATGGGGAACACAAACCGCCCGCGGAGCTTCTGCACAAGCGAAAAGCCGTCGATGTCCGGGAGCATCACGTCCAGCACCGCGAGGTCGATCTCGCCGCTTTCCGCAAACCGCAGCGCCTCTTCCCCGCCGTAAAATTTCCGCACGGAAAAGCCCTCGTTAGCAAGGCAGACCTCCACCAAGTCCGCAATCTCCTTTTCGTCGTCCACAACGAGTATACGCTCACCCACACTAAACGCCCCCTTTGGTCAATTATACATTGTACATTATACATTAAAACTCCCGCAAGTGTCAATACTTGCGGGGAATTTTCATAAAATCTTAAGGAATCACCGCCGCGGACAGCGTTCCTTAATTGTCAATTGTTTACTCGGGCAGGACGTATTTCGTTTTATAGGTGTTGAACTCGTCCATAAACTCGCTCTTGTCGAGACGCTTCAGCTCGTTCATATATTCGTGCGTGTCGAGGCTGTTTTCCTTTATCTGGATAAGGCAGACGGCGATATTGGAGCAATGATCCGAAACGCGCTCGAAATTCGTGAGCAGGTCTTGCAGAATAAAGCCGAGCTCTATCGTGCACACGCCGTCGCGCAGGCGCTTTACGTGGCGGTTTTTCAGATCCGCGCGGAGCACGTCGATAACATCCTCAAGCGGCTCTACGCTTTTCGCCATTTCAATGTCCATATTCACAAACGACATTATTGCCTTGTCAAGTATCTCCGTCACGGCTTCGATCATAACGCTGACCTCGCTCTTCGCGGCTTCGGAGAAATATATCTTCTTGTCGTACATCTCCTCGGCGGTTTCCTTGATGTTCACCGCGTGGTCGGAAATGCGCTCCAAGTCGCCGATCGTGTGAAGAAGATTGGAAACGATCTGGCTGTCGTTTACCGACAAGTCCTTAGACGCAACCTGAAGAATATACGAACCGATCTTGTCCTCGTAAATGTCTATCGTATTCTCGTTGTCTACGACTGTCTGAGCGACTTCCTTGTCGTATTTTTTCACGAGCTCCATTGACATAAGCAGCGTTTTCTTCGTGATTTTCGCCATTTTAAACGCGACGTTTTTGCACTGCTCGATCGCGACCGCGGGGGTCTTGAGAAAGCGCTTGTCAAGCAGCGGGATCTCGGTCTCCTCGTCGCCCGGCTTGTCGCGGACGGTGAAACACGCGAGCTTTTCAAGCTGCTTTGTGAACGGCAAAAACAGCGCCGTCGCCATAAAGTTGAAGCACGTGTGGATTATCGCAATGCCCGTAGAATTCAGCTTCTCCGCCATAAACGGCAGATCGAAAATCCCGTTTACGAGATAGAACAGCGACAGGAAAACTACCGTGCCGATTATGTTGAAGTACAAATGGACGATCGCGACGCGCTTCGCGGATTTGTTCGCGCCTATTGAAGAAAGCAGCGCCGTAACGCACGAGCCGATGTTCTGCCCGAGGATTATCGGCAGCGCGATGCCGTAAGTGATCGTTCCCGTTTTGTTTGAAAGCGTCTGCAAAATACCGATAGAAACGGACGAGGATTGAAGAACGGCAGTCAGCAGCGCGCCGGCGAGCACTCCCAGAAACGGATTGGAGAACTTCACCATAACGCTCGCGAACGCTTCGTTGTCTTTCAGGACTTCCGCCGCCGTCGACATTGTGTTCATTCCGAACATCAGCAGCGCAAAGCCGATAAGTATCGTCCCGACGGTCTTTTTCTTGTCGGATTTCAGAAACATCACCATTACAATGCCGATGATAGCGAGCACCGGCGTGAAGTTCGTCGGGTTGAAAACCGCGGCGATGCCCGTGCCGTTTACGGACGACAGGCTCAGGATCCAGCCCGTCGCGGTGGTTCCTATATTCGCGCCCATAATTACGCCGATCGCCTGCGAAAGCTTCATAATCCCGGAGTTTACAAAGCCGACGAGCATAACCGTCGTCGCCGCCGAGGATTGGATAAGCGCCGTAATCCCCGCGCCGAGCGCCACGCCCTTAAGCGGGTTTGATGTCATTTTTTCAAGCCAGCGTTCCAGCCGCCCGCCTGCGAGCTTTTCAAGCGCGCCCGACAGGGTGTGCATTCCGAACATAAAAACGGCAAGCCCGCCGAGCATTGTCAATATGTCGTGAACAGTCATTTTACGCTCCCATACTTTCTTTGCGCGCCCGTCTTTGGCGCACATCTTCCTTTTCGTTATTTTTCCCTACAATAATATTATACATAAAAAAAATTCAAAAGTAAAGTCGTTTTTCTAAATATTTTGTGAGAGTTTTGTGTTTTGAGGCGTTTTGTGAATGATTAACAAAAGTAGTTCTTGAGTGAAATGATTGTTGTGTATTTCGCCGATTTTGCGGATGAAACGCCGTAATTCCGCTTAGCTTCGTGAATGTCTGGGAATTTTTACTTGACAAAATCGGCGAATTGGGGTATAATATAAAATAGTGTAAGCGGCTGTATAGCGGCGAAATAATGAAAGCGGAGCATAAGATCCGCCGTAAATACAAACCCGAATGCCGCTTTGTTAAGCGGTATTTTTTTGTTTTGCCGATGGCGGCGCATTAAAGTCGCGTTCCAACCAAAATCATCTAGCCCGCGAGCCGTCAAAAGCCGCGTATCGATCAAAAACAACAATACCAGCGAAGTGTGGAGCGAAAAAAGCGCCTGCTAAGGTGGAGCGAAGCGAAGCGAAACGGAACCTTAGCAGGCGGCTAGGCGAACGGAGCGATCCGGTTTTTCGCGACTTTTAAATCCGGAGGCGATTAGTGTAAGGGAACGGCATTATAGCGCGTCACGAGCCAATCAACACACGGGCGGCGCATTTAAAGTCGCGTCGCAAGCCAATTGACGCAACTTCAGACCCGTGTCGCGAAAAAAAGCGCCTGCTAAGGTGGAGTGAAGCGAAGCGTAACGGAACCTTAGCAGGCGGCTAGCGCGAACGAAGTTCGCGCGGTTTTTCGCGACTTTGAAATAAGACGGTTTTTCGCGACTTTTAAAATAGGAGGCTGTATGGAGCTTTTGCTTAAAAACGGATATGTGGTAGACCCCGCGAACGGCTTCGAGGGCGTGGCGGATATTCTTGTAAATGAGGGAATGATCGTGCGATGCGCGCCGAATATCGACGAGGCGGCGGATAAGGTCATCGACTGCTCCGGGCGGACGGTTATCCCCGGGATATGCGATATGCACGTGCATTTCCGCGATCCGGGGCAGACGCATAAGGAGGATATAATCACGGGGTGCGAGGCGGCTGTCGCAGGCGGCGTTACCGCGGTCGCGTGTATGCCGAATACAAACCCGCCCGTCGACAACGCCGAAACGGTGAAGTATATAATCCAGAAGGCAAAGGGCGCGAAAGCTAAGGTTTACCCTATAGGGTGCATTACAAAGGGTATGAAGGGCGAGGAGCTGTGCGACTTTGAGGAGCTGCGTAAGGCGGGCTGCGTCGCGGTGTCGGACGACGGCAAGCCCGTGCGCAACGCGCGGCTTATGGCGAGAGCTATGGTGAAGGCGCATTACGCAGGGCTTCGCGTAATCTCGCATTGCGAGGACCCGGATATTATAGAAGGCGGCATTATGAACAGCGGCGTGGTTTCAAAGGAGCTCGGCGTGCCGGGAATGCACCGCATGAGCGAGGACACGCAGACCGCCCGCGAGATAGTTATGGCGGGGGATCTGGAAATGCCGATACACATCGCGCACGTTTCAACGACGACGAGTATGCTTCTCGTAAGGCTTGGGGCGCGGTACGGAGCAATGGTAACTTCCGAAACCTGCCCGCATTACTTTATGCTCACCGACGAGAAGCTGCGCACGCGCGACGCGGATTATCGAATGAATCCGCCGCTCCGCACGGAGGACGACGTTACCGCGATAACGGAGGGCATCTGCGACGGCACGATCGACTGCATAGTCACTGACCACGCGCCGCACACCGCGGAGGAAAAAGCGAATTTCGAAACCGCGCCGAACGGCGTTGTCGGGCTTGAAACGTCGCTTGCCGCGACGCTTACGGGGCTGTATCATCTCGGCAAGACAAACCTGCGGCATATTGTGAGGCTGATGTGCGTAAACCCTCGGAAAATTCTCGGAATTCCCGGCGGGAGCTTCAGCGAGGGCGAGCCCGCGGACATCGCGATCTTCGACCCCACGGAGGAATGGATAGTCGACCCCGAAAAGCTGCACTCAAAATCAAAAAACACGTGCTTCAAGGGAATGAAGATGAAGGGGCGTGTTAAGATGACTATCGTTGACGGGAAGATCGTTTATGAGGATAAATAGCCTGTGATTACGGAGCTGACAAACACGGAGATCGCCTCTTTGGAGGAATACTCGGCGGGGAGCGTTATTTGGAAGATAATAGAGAAAATACCGTTCGGCAAATTCTCCGAGGAAGAGCCACCAACCGCGCTTGTTGTGTTCGGCGGAACGTACATCGCGAAAACGGTTATAGACGGCGAGACCGTATGGGCAGTCGTTTCAAAGCGCAAGGGGCGGTTCTTTTACGGAACGTTTGCCGACACACTTGAGACGCTGCTTGAGGGACTTTAGAATGAGGATAAATAATGAAAGTAAAGGTTGAGCTTGAAAACGGACAATTGCCCGATAGATACGGTAAATACAGCGACGTGAAAATCGGCGGCGAGCCGTGCGTTTCTATGCCGATCTTGATCGAGAATGTTCCGAGCGGCGCGAAATCTTTAGCGGTTGCATTCGTGGACTTCGACAGCAAGCCGCTTTGCGGGTTCGCGTGGATACATTGGCTGGCGGCGAATATCCCCGCGGATATTGCGGAAATCCCCGAAAACGCGAGCCAAGATGAGGCGTTCGGAATGGTGCAGGGCGCGACGCATTTTTCGGGCGCTCTGCATTGCCGCTACGGCGGCCCGATGCCGCCCGATAAAACGCACAACTACACGCTGACGCTCTTCGCGCTGAACTGCGCGTTGGAGCTTGCCGAGGGCTTCTCGCTGGAGGAGCTTAACGGAAAAATGAGCGGGCATATTCTTGAAACGGCGGAGATAATTCTTCCGTCGAGAAGCTGAGAAAAAATACAGGAGGTAGGACTTATGGAAGAAGGAGCAATGGCGGGAGGAATATTTATCTGCGTTTTTTTGGCGGCATTGTTTCTGACGCTCGGGATAGTTCCGCTGGTGATATATAACAGGCTGAAGCACGGCAGCAACGTCACGGCGGAGGTTACGGAGCATCTGCTTGAAGGCTCAAGCGTCGACGAGGGATCAAAAAGCTATTATTGGTTTCTGAAGCTGAAGTATTTCGTGAACGGCGCTGAATACGAGAACAGATACAACGTTATCAAATCAAAGGAATATATGGACGCTCACCCCGTGGGAACGACGATCAATATACTTGTCGATCCCAAAAAGCCCAAGAGATTTGTTTTGCCGGAGGATATAAGCCGACCGCTGGTACCGGGTATTATTTTTACGATCGGCGGCGCAATCGCGCTGGCGGGTTTGATTGTAATGCTGATAAAATAAAGTAAGGCAACGCAGGAATTTCAATAACTCCAGCCAAGACGGCGCTTTCCAAGGGCTTTTCGCTTTAAGAGGAACTTATATATGAGAGAAGATATTATCGCGGCGGCTATCGGCGTGGGAGTTATCGCGGCTGTACTTTTAACGCTCGGGATAATACCGCTGGTATTTTATCTCAGATTAACGCGAGGCACAACCGCAGCGGCGACGGTTACGGAGCACACCTACGACACGCCGGTTCGCGCGGGCAGGCGGCATCACTCCGCGCGGGTGTGGATGCTGACATTCAAGTACAGCGTAAACGGCGCGGAGTACGAGCGGCAGTACGGCTTGTGCAAGCCGAGTTGGTATCTCGACGCTCACCCGGTGGGAAGCGAGATGAAGATACTCGTGGATCGCAAAAATCCCAAGCGCTTCGTGCTCCCCGAGGACAAGCGCGTAATGCTGATTTTGAGCTGGGTGTTTATCCCGTTCGGAGTGTTGTGCCTGTTCGGGGTTGCGAATTTGCTACTGGAATAAAATAAATAACATAGACAGGAGATGCTTACAATGGCTTTAGACAGACTGATTGAGAAGATTGAACAAACCCAGAACCCCACGGTAGCGGGGCTTGACCCTAAGCTGGACTACGTTCCGGAGTTTATCAAGAGGAAGTGCTTTGAAAAGTACGGCGAAACGCTGAAAGGCGCGGCTAAGGCGCTGTTTGTGTTCAATAAGGGGCTTATCGACGCGCTGTGCGATATTGTGCCCGCGGTGAAGCCGCAGGCGGCGTATTATGAGATGTACGGCGTCGCGGGAATGAAAACGCTGTACAAAACGCAGGAGTACGCGCGGAGCAAGGGAATGTACGTCATCACGGACGCAAAGCGCAACGATATAGGCACGACAATGGAAGCCTACGCGACGGCGCATCTCGGAAAGGTGAAGGTCGGGAAAAATGAGTTCGAGCCGTTTTTGGGCGACGCGCTGACGGTGAACGGCTATCTCGGCACGGACGGCATAAAGCCGCTGCTTAGCGTTTGCAAGGAGAACGACAAGGGCATTTTCGTCCTTGCTAAGACGTCAAACCCGTCAAGCGGCGAGCTGCAGGATAAAACCGTTGACGGCGTGCCGATCTACGAGCTTATGGGAAAAATGTGCGAGGAATGGGGCAGGGAGCTCCCGGGAGTTTACGGCTACAGCGGTGTCGGAATTGTCGCGGGGGCTACATATCCGGAGCAGATAGCGCGGCTTCGCGAGCTGCTTCCGCACACGTTCTTCTTGATCCCCGGCTACGGAGCTCAGGGTGCCTCCGCGAAGGACATCTCGGCGGCGTTCGATAAGAACGGCTTGGGCGGGATCGTGAACAGCTCGCGAGGGATTATGTGCGCTTATCAAAAGGAAAAATGCTCCGAGCGGGAGTTCGCGGACGCGGCGCGCAGAGAGGCAATTCGTATGCGCGAGGAGATAATGGACTTTGTCGGCAAGATCACCACTTCAAGGGGTTAAGGCAATGACGGTAAGCGAGGCAATGGCGGTTCTGGAAAAGAACGTAAACTGCTCCGAGAATAGTTTGCTCTACGGTCTTCACGAACGCGAGCGGTTCTCCAAAAAGCGGTTCTGGGAATTTTACGACAGCGTGATAACGCTCGCAAAGGTCGCCGTGATGACCGGCAGGGATATAGAGACGGCGCGGAAGATAACATTTGTTTATCAGCGGGTGCTGAAAGAAATGATATGGCATTTTGACAAGAAGGACGCGTCGAAGCTGAAAAAGCTCCCGAAGGATTATAACGGTTATATCGAGCGGCTTGACGACGCGTTGGACGCGTATTTTCGCGGAGTGTTTGTTGACGAGGCGCTTTATGAGCTGCAAAAATAAACTTGTCAACATAAGGGCAGCGCGTTATAGGCGCGTACCGACACATAGCAACAAGCCCAGCGCAGTCCGCGCGAAGCGCGGACTGCGCAGTTCTTGAATTTTAAATTGAAATCAGGAGATAAAGAAACACAGGAGAGAAAATAAACT
>JAIDPG010000323.1 GCA_029062865.1 Oscillospiraceae bacterium | reverse complement strand
CTCCGGAATATTGCTCAAATTGATCTCCTCCTACACTTTGTTCCCTACTATTATAACAACTCAACAGGGAGAAAAAGATAAATTCCCAGGAAAATATAAATAATTAAAATATTAACCCCCGTTTGAAAAACGGGGGCTAAGTCTACCAAAAAGATGCCGGGTATCGCCAATGTCAAAAATTGCCGTGTATTCCCATGTACTTATCGGTGATTTGGGGACGCGTCCCACGGATTTGTCCAACGGATTTATCCCCTGAAGTTAGCGAAATTAGTTCTCACCTCTCTGCTTAGCGAAGCACTCGCTGCACAAAACGGGTCTGTCGCCCTTCGGCTCGAACGGAACCTTAGCAACGCCGCCGCATACAGCGCAGGTCGCCTCATAGAACGTTCTCTGACCTCTGCCCGCGTTCTTCTTAGCGTCGCGGCAAGCCTTGCATCTCTGCGGCTCGTTCTCGAAGCCCTTCTCCGCGTAGAATTCCTGCTCGCCCGCGGTGAATACGAAATCCGCTCCGCAATCCTTGCATTTCAGTGTCTTGTCTGTGTACATAGTAATACCTCTTTAAATAAAAAATATCGTTCACCCGTTCGGAATTGCACCGTTTCTCCGCTTACGCGGCGCTTTGCTTTAAGCTATCGGGTCATTTTTCACGGAATTTTTCGGGAAAAATACCGTTATAATTTGTCCTTGTATAATTTACGCAGCTTCGCCCTCGCACGCGTTACCGCGTTGTCAACCGCCTTTCGGTCGATGCCGAGCCTTTGGGCGGTCTCCTCATAGGAAAGCCCCATGATAAGCCCCTCCATACAGCGGAACTCCAGATTGGTGAGCTCCGTGCGCATATTCTCGAGAATAGCCGCGCGGTTTTCCCTGTCGATGACTATCTCCTCGGGAGTGGGCTTTGTGTCGGCAATGCGCTCCAGCTCTTCAGGGTCGTTGTCGGAAAGTTGATTTTTTCTCCTTTGAGAGCGCTTCGCGGTGTTTTTGAGGCGATTTTCAAGGCACGCGTTAAGATACGTCGAAAACTCGCCCTTTTCGCTGTCATAGCTCGCGATCGCTGCCAAGAGCCCCTGCATTCCGTCACTGACAAGCTCCTCTCTATCTGCGGAGCCGGAATACCTCGCGGCAGCGGCGAACACGGACCTCATATGGCGGGAGATAAGCTCGGCGAGCATTACGCTGTCGGCTGCATTGTTCCCGATGTTCTCAAGCAGCTCTCTGTCGGTCATCTGAGAATAACGAGAATTATCCACCATACTTCGCTCCTTTAAAGCAAATCCCAATCGCATTTATTATTTTAACACATAATGTTCAATTTGTCAATGATTTATTGAAAATTAACGGTAATTTTACTGTTTTTTTAATCATATTGCACAAATTAAACTAACGATTTTTTCACTTTGCGTAAATTTTACGCCCGGTTTGGAAAATATTTCCTCCATGGCAATCCACAGCGACTATCAGCGGGAATTCCTCGAAGCGCAGGCGCTTGACGCTCTCGCAGCCGAGATCTTCAAACGCTATGACCTCGCACTCGGTTATGCACTTGCACGCCAGCGCTCCCGCGCCGCCTATCGCGCAGAAGTACACGGCGTTGTTGCTGCAGATAGCCTCGCAGACCGCCTCGGAGCGTTCGCCCTTGCCTATCATAGCCGAAAGCCCTCTGTCAAGGAACTCCGGCGCGTAAACGTCCATTCTCGAAGAGGTCGTCGGTCCGCAGGAGCCGATCGCCATGCCGTCCTTCGCGGCGGTGGGTCCCGCGTAATAAATCGCCGCGCCGCGTAGGTCATACGGCACATCCTCTCCCTTGTCGAGAAGCGCCTTTATCCGCTTGTGCGCCGCGTCCCGGGAAGTATAAACCGTCCCCGAAAGCAGCACCTTATCCCCCGCGTGAAGCTCCCGAGCGCGCTCGGCAAGCTCGCTTGTATACAGTTTCATTATAATCACCTCATTTGATTTAAGGCAACACCGCATAATTATTGTCGAGCGGTTGCGCCGGCAAATTTTCCTGTCAGCGCATTACGCCTTCGGCAAAACGCTTGTGCAAATCCGACGGAAAATTTGCAAGCAAACGCCGACAAAGCCCAAGGGGCGGTAATTGTGCGGTGTTGCCTTAAGGCTTTTTCTCACAAAAAACCGAGATCCCGGAACCTGTCCGGTATCTCGGCTTTGCTATTTGACTGAATTTGAAAATCAGAAATTCCCGAACAAATCGGAGCTCATTCCCATATCGTCGTCGGAGCTTCCCGAATCGGAGTCCATGCCGAAATCCCAGATTGAGGAATCGTCAGCGCTCGGAGCCGCGCGGTCGCTCGTCGACGCGCTTGAGCCGCTGTCATCATCGGAGCTGTCAAGGCTTCCTGATTTCTCCATAGCGAAAAGCTCGTCTTGAAGAGCCGCCCACGGATTGTCGGCGCCGCCGGAAGAGGACGCTTCCTCCTTCTCGGGCTCTTCCTCCACGGCGGAATTGCCGGACGCGCCACCGAAGAGATTATTCGCCTCCTTCATC
>JAIDPG010000322.1 GCA_029062865.1 Oscillospiraceae bacterium | reverse complement strand
CGAATATATAGAAACGCTCGGAAAAAACGCGAAATCCGCCGCTCCGATACTTGCGGCTCGCGAAACAAACCAAAAAAACGCGGCGCTTTCGGAGATAGCGCGGCGGCTTAATCAAAATGCCGCGGCGATTATCGAGGCGAATAAGATCGACATTGAAAACGCGCGGAAAAACGGTATGGCGGAATACATGGTAGACCGCCTTACGCTGAACGAGAACCGCATCGCGGGAATGGTTGAGGGGATTGATCAAGTAGTCGCCCTCGCCGACCCTATCGGAGAGCTTCTCGACGAGAAAACCCTGCCGAACGGCTTGAACGTGCGGAAGATAAGAGTTCCTATGGGCGTTATCGGGATCATTTTCGAGAGCCGCCCGAACGTCACCGTTGACGCGGCAGCGCTTTGCTTCAAGGCGGGCAGCTCGGTTATTCTTCGCGGCGGCAGCGACGCTATCAACACGAACAAGTTCCTCGTTGATCTGATGCGCAGAACTATTGCGGATTTTAGTATTCCTGCGAACTGCATACAGCTTGTCGATGACACGAGCCACGACACCGCAAACGCGATGATGAAGCTGAATAAGTACATCGACCTGCTTATCCCGAGAGGCAGCGGGCGGCTTATCAAAACGGTTCTCGAAAACGCGACTGTTCCCGTTATCCAGACAGGCGAGGGCAATTGCCACGTGTTTGTCGACGAAACCGCCGACCTCGATATGGCGGTGGAAATCGTCAACAACGCGAAAACCCAGCGCCCGTCCGTCTGCAACGCTATCGAAAGTATTTTAGTTCACGAGAAGATAGCCTCGGAATTTTTCAAGAAGCTTGACGAAAAGTGGCATGGAAAAGTCGCGATAGTCGGCGATCAAGCTACCGCCGATAATATCAAGGTGGAAAAGCTCGCGGACGACGAGGATTATCGGAAAGAGTTCCTTGAGTTAAAGCTCTCAAGCAAGGTCGTAAGCGGAATTGACGAGGCTATCGAGCATATAAATCGCTTCGGCACGGGGCACAGCGAGTGTATCGTTACGAGCTCCAAAGAAAACGCCGAGCGTTTCCAGACGGCGATAGACGCGGCGGCGGTTTACGTCAACGCCTCGACGCGCTTTACGGACGGCTTCGAGTTCGGTCTGGGCGCAGAGATAGGCATTTCGACGCAGAAGCTCCACGCGCGCGGTCCTATGGGGCTTTGCGAAATCACTTCATATAAGTATCTTATTAACGGCACCGGACAGGTAAGGGGATAAAAGATGTCAAAGAAAAACAATCAACATTCGTCCGAAATACGCGAAAAGCACAACGAGGACGTTATAAACGAGCTCCTCGGGGAGGTCGAGGGCGAGTCGGTAATGGAGCTCGAAAGCGACGTCGCAAATCTTGGCGAAATATCCGAAGCAGCTGAAAACGGGGAGGATGACGTAAAAATCGCAGAAACTCCCGATGAGAAGAACAATCGCAAAAACCGGGCGTTCTTTACGGCGGCGATTTTCATTCTTATTCTGGCGTGCATCGGGCTGTATTCCGTCGTGCGCTTTGCGGCTTCCGGAATTGGCGATATTGTCAATAACACGCAGCTGAAAAAGGAGTTCGCGCGATTTGTTTTGCCCGTTGTGGCGAACGACATCGCGCCGTTTGAAAACGAAAAAGATATCACAAACACGTCGAAGATCAGCTGTTCTATCTGGAATATCCTGATAAACAAGGATACTTCGGCGTATAAAGCTTCTCCCGCGGGCGGAATTTACATTCCCGAGTATGACGTGAGCGTTTCCTGCAAGGATCTGTTCGGCTCGGATTCGACAATCGAGCACCAGACGGTGGGCTATGGCGAGTCGCGCTTTTCGTATGACGAAACAAACCACGTTTACAGCTGCCCGAAGGATATGCGCCTTTTGAACTACGCGCCGAAAATTACCGAGCTTACGGGCGGCGGCGGAACGTATGTCCTTAAGGTCGATTATCTCCCGCCGTCTATCACAATGGCGGCAGAGGATCTGGGCGTTACCGTTGAGGCGGATAAAACGCTGGAATACACGATAACCCGTCAGGACAAAAAGAACACGCTCGTATCCGTGCGAATGATAAGCGGTTCACAAAGCAATTGAATAATCGGATCTTAACTCTTAAGGAGGAACACATATATGAAAACAATTAAAAAGATAGCGGCGGCTGTATTGGCGGTCGTTCTGGCGGCGACGCTTTGCGGCTGCGACAAGGGATACCTTATGAAGGTAGACGGAATGGACATCAGAAACGGCGTTTACATTCAGCTTATGGAGTCGGCGTATTCTATGGCGGAAACGGCTTACAAAAATGAAACCGCCGCAAATTCCGAAACCTCCGAAGGCAGCGAAGCAAGCGGCAGCGACACAAGCGGCTCGGAAAAGGATGTTCCGATTACCGAAAGAACCATAGAGGGCAAAAACGGCTCGCAGTGGATAAAGGACGAAACGCTGAATTCCGTCAAAAGATATGTGGCAATCCAGCGCAAGTGCGGCGAGCTTGGAATAACGCTCTCCGATGATGAGATCAACGCTATCAATGTTGAAGTAAACGAAACGTGGGATAGCGAAAATATGTACGTAAAGTATCTCTACGGCTTCAATACAATGGGCGAGTATTACGAAAGCCGCGGTATCGCGCAGGAGTCCGTTATCACGGTTAATCAAGTGAACGCGCTTCAAAAAAAGCTTTTCCTGCATTTTTACGATAAGGGCGGAGAGTTTGAGGTAACGGAGGACGAAATCAACGATTACCTCAAAGAGACCTATTGCGTCGTAAAATCTATTCGGCTTCCTTACACCAACGCGGCGGGTGATCCGTTGGCTACCGACGAGGAGAAGAAGGCTGTAAAGGACAAGGCGCAGGGCTACGCCGACCGCATAAACAACGGCGAGTCGCCCGTTGATGTTTTCTTCGAGTACAGCAAGGAAACTCTTGAGGAATCCGCAAAGGCAAGCGCCGAGACAAATTACAGCGCGGACAACGCGGAGGGGCTTACAAAGGACGAGTGGATAAAGCAGCAGATAGAAAGCGTTAATCTGACAAAGGCGGAAACCCCTGAGGAGCTTGACGCATACATTACGAAGGAGTCCACCAACTT
>JAIDPG010000321.1 GCA_029062865.1 Oscillospiraceae bacterium | reverse complement strand
CCTCCGAACAACAACAGGGTGGAGGCGACGCTGGTAGTGATTGAGGAAACGCGCTTCATGGACATTCTGCTCCCGATTTACGAGCGCCTGATTGTAATGACGCTCCACGTTTGCCTGTCCGTGTGGGTTTATAAGGCGGTGACGCATAGGCTGTGGCTCTATCCCGCGGCGATAGCGTTTCACGCCGTGTATGATTATATCGCGTCGCTGGACAAAACGGGAGTTATAAAAAACCATCTGCTTTTGGATGCTATTCTGACGGTGATTGTGACGGCGACGGTGTTCGCGACCGTGAAACTAACAAAAAAATTTTCCGATAACGCGAGGTGATGCTGCGCGTTCGGTTTTGCGTTACAATGGTTTCGAGCGAAAAGGTCAAAGTAAGAAGGAAGGCGTGAAACGATGCAAAAAAGCGACGAGGAAAAAAGTAAAGAAAAGGCGAAAAAGCAGATACCCCTGCGGCTTTCCGCGTCGCTTTACGCGGAGCTTATGCGGTGGGCTGAGGACGACTTCCGCTCGGTGAACGGGCAGATCGAGTATCTGCTGACCGAGGCGGTGAAGCGCCGCAAAAAGAAGGACGGCGATGACGGGTGACGGCTGCGGAGGTCCTTATGAATTACAACGTTTTGTATCTTTTAGGAGAGCTTCCCGCGCCGATAATTATTCTGGTGCTTTCGGCGCTGGTCTGGAAAGATCCGCCGCGCCAAAGCGAGAATATCGGCTATCGGACGCGGCGTTCGCAAAGCTCTGAGCAGGCGTGGCTGTTCGCGCAGGTGGTTTACGGGAGGCTTTCGACGATCGTTTTCGCGGTGTTCACCGCGCTTACCGCCATTGTCGGAGTGGTCGGCATTTTGATGAATTTCGGCGAGAAAACGGGCTTTGCAGTGTTTATTGCGCAGAATTGTGTGCTTGTGATCCTGCTTTTCGCTACGGTGGCAGCCGTTGAGGGCAGGCTGAAGGCGGCTTTTGACGAAAACGGAGATCCCAAAGGACGGTAATAGTATGAGCGGTTTGTTCGGTTTTGTTTCGGGGAGCGTTATAGTTCCCGTCGTTTTTGTGATATTCGGCTTGATTTTGTGGAAAGCAGCGCCGCCGATAAACGATTTCTTCGGCTATCGTTCAAAGCGTTCACGGCAAAGCGCGCTTGCGTGGGGCTTCGCGCAGAAAACGGCGGGGCGGCTTATGGTAATAATCGGCGCTCCGATGATAATTGTGTCGTTGGCGGCGGGGCTCTTCGCGGAAAAGCGGCTTGACACGGACGGAAAATTCTGGGCGCTTATGATAATTATCGCGCTTCAGACTGCCGTAATGGGATACGTTAATTACCGGGTCGAGTGCAAATTGAAGGCAACTTTTGACGAAAACGGACAGCCGCGGGAATAAGGGGTGTTTTTATGGGTGAAAAGGTGATAATAGCGGTCTGCAATATGCTCACGCCTCTTACGATGCTGGGGCTTGGGCTGCTGATCTGGAAAACCCGCCCGCCGTATGGGGATATTTTCGGCTATCGCACGTCGCAGTCGCAGAAAAGCCCCGAGGCTTGGACGCTGGCGCAGGCGCTTTTCGGGCGTTACTGCACGCTCAGCTTTGCGGTGCTTTCCGCGCTGACGCTTATCGCGAGCGTCGTTTCGATAATAGTAAAGCATAGCGAGCTTGTCGGAATGTGGATCTTTACCGTCGTGAATATGGTGAATTTCATTGCGGTGTTTGTCGTGATAGGCGTTACCGACCATACGGTGAAGAAGCTGACCGCCGATACCGAAAACAAGGAAAAAACGGCGGAGAAATGAGGGCGCGATGGAGGACTTGCTTGAGGGGCTGTTCGAGGTTCTATTTGAAATAATCGTCGAGGGCGCGTTTGACGCGGCTTCGAGCCGCCGCGTGCCCTTGCCGCTTCGGATAATCGCGGCGATTATCGTTGTGGGATTATTCGGCGGCTTGGTCTTTTTGATGATATTCGGCGGAATTCGCTGCCTGAGCGACGAGGAGCTCACAAACGGCGTTGTGCTCGCCGTGATACTGTTTGCGTTCGCGGCGTTTGTCGCGGGCGCGGTGATCTGGAAATTTGTGAAGGCTTACAGAAAGCGCTCTACAGATAATTCCGAAAATACCGAAAATCAAACGTAAGAGGTGCTAAGAATGAAAATCGAACATACCGCGCTTTACGTAAGCGATCTCGAACGCGCACGCGAGCTCTATCACAATCCGAAAACGGGATTTTCCTCGTATTTCTTGAGCTTTGACGGCGGCGCGCGGCTGGAAATAATGCACCGCCCGGACGTTTCCGAGAAAATAACCGAGCCGAGGCTCGGTTATGCGCATATCGCGTTCTCCGTCGGGAACCGCGAGAGCGTAAAAGCGCTCACCGAGCGGCTCCGCGCGGACGGCTTTCAGATAACGAGCGAGCCGCGCGTTACGGGCGACGGATATTACGAAAGCTGCATTGCGGACTTCGACGGAAATGTCATTGAGATAACCGAATAATTCCCGTAAAATTCTCCCAAGAATAACACTTGAAATTCGGCTCATAATAAAATCACAGCGAAAGCTGAAAACCTTTGAAAGGAAGTAAATACTATGGGAACCGAATTTGCAAACAAGCACATCGGCTGCACAATCAGCAACTGCGAAAACCACTGCTGCTGCGACGATTACTGCTCTCTCGACAAGATCGAGATCGGCACTCACGAGGCAAACCCCACGAAGGTGCCCTGCACGGATTGCCTGTCGTTTAAGGCAAAGCCCGGCTGCGAGTGCAGATAAAATAACTCTGCCGATTTTATCAATTTTCCCCCGCTGTAGGCGGGGGAAAATTAAAGAAAGACCCGCTTTTGGCGGGTCTTTTTAATTAACGCGTGCAAAGCGCGAACCAAAACTGTCAACTGTCAATTGTCGGTAAGCGTCACGCCCGCGGGACTTGCGGATACGTTGCTGTTGTCCGGGTTGTAGCCGTAGGGGAAGAAGCCCTTCGGCGCGTTAGGAAGCATTACCGGGCGGACAACTCTGTGGTCGAGCCTGAGCTCCGCGTCGTTGATGAGGAAGTAGTCGTGCCGCAGGTTCGACACGCCATCGATGATGTTCTTCGTGTCGTCGGGGTCGTCCCATGTCACGTCGACGTTATACCACGAGCTGCCGATCTTCACCATATTCCACATATGATCCTCAAGGTTCGCGACTCCGACGGAGCAGATGCACTGATACCCGAGCTTCTGCGCGAAGTACATAAACGCCTTCGCGTAGCCCTCGCAGACCGCCTGCCCGTTTACGATCGCGCCGTCCGCCTCGCGCAGCGAGGGGTCGTCGCCTTTCGTGTAGGTCACGTTGTTGACAAGCCAGTCGTGGACGTATTTCAGGCGCTCATAGTCCGTGTCGAGCTCCCTTGCGGCGTCAAGAACCGTCTCGGCTCTCGCTTCAAACGCCGCTTGATTTGTCTCGCCCGCGTCTCGCCCGTAGAGAATTTTCACGCTTTTGATCTTGTTTGAAACTCTGTTTTCGACATACGTTATTTCATAGCCGCTTCCGAGCCGCAAAAACTGCGGGTTTTCATAATCGAACGCCCAGAACGCCGTGTAAACGTCCTGCGCCGTCACTTGAATATCCTCGACGTTCACGTCCTCGATATTGTTCGCGGCGGCGTAATAAAGCCGCTCGTAGACCCGCTTGCGCTTGGCGTTTCTCACAAAATAATACCATTTTCCGCGGTAATTCTCGATAGGATCAATAGGTTCGGCGGGCTCGGTCGGAGTGCTCGCCGCCGAGGAGGAGCTTGTTGATGAGGAGCTCGTTCCGCCCGGATTCCACACATCGGGGTAAACCGCGCTTTCCTGCGTCGTCGTGGAGCGATCCGCGGGGCTTACAATATCGCCGGGCAGGTAGACGTTTACCGCCTTTTTATCCGGCGAGCAGCCGCAAAGCGTTATTGCGCACAAAACCGCCGCCAAAGCGGCGCAAATTTTCCTTGCGATATTGCTCACCCCCTCCGATTTGTTTATGCAAACGCTGAAAAAAACCAATATATTTTTGCTTCCCGCGGCTTTCTCCGCCTTCGGAGGGGAAAGCCGCGATTAAATCAGCATTTTCTTAGCCTTCTTATATTATAGCGCGTTTTGTGTCGATTGTCAAGTGCGTTTTTTGAAAACCCTCCGCGAGTACTCTTTTGTAAGCCGCACGACCTTTGGCGAGAGCAGCAGCACTGCGAGGAGGTTCGGCAGCGCCATAAGTCCGTTCAGCATATCGGAAATTCCCCAGGCCGCCGTCATTTCAACGCACGCGCCGACGACGGAGAACGCGATGAAAATCACGCAGATCGGCTTTTTCGAGTGCGCTCCGAACAGGAACTCCGAGGCCTGCGTAATAAAAAAGCTCCAGCCGATGACCGTCGAAAACGCGAACATCGCGACGAGCACGGCGAGAACCATTCCCGCGGGCTTGCCGAATTTTGCCGTGAAGGCGCTCTCCGCGAGCCCGACGCCGCGCAGCGGCTCGATTTTCGCCGAGACGATCCGCCCGTCAGCCTCCTCGCCGGCAATCGTCATAATGTTCGAGTAGGTGAGTTCACGCGGCAAATCAACGGTGAGCTTCTCCCCGTGAATTCCTCTGATTTCAAGAGCTTCCTCAAGCGCTTCCGGAAGCATCACGCCGTCGGTGATCAAGCGGTCGCTCTCGGTTAATCGAAAGTATTGCGTGCCTGAGTTCACGTCGGGAACGCCCTCGGAAATATCCGCACGAACGGGGCTTACAAGCAGCACGAGCGCCGTCAGCGTGCACATAACGATCGTGTCGAAAAACACCTCGAAAACGCTCCACATTCCGCAGACGACGGGCTCCGAAATGCGGCTTTGCGAGTGCGGGAAAACGCTCGTCCCAAGCCCCGCCTCATTCGAGAACACGCCGCGCTTGAAGCCCATAGAGATCGCCGTCCTGACCGCCGCGCCGGCAACTCCGCCGCCTACTTGCTTCAGCCCGAACGCCGAGGTTATTATCATTCTGAACGCGCCCGGGATATGCTCGAAATTGCTGATCAGAATATACAGGCACCCGATTATGTAAAACCCCGACATAATAGGCACAAGCCGTGCCGTCACCGCGGAGATGCGCTTTACGCCGCCGAAGACGATCAGCGCCGCCAGCGCTGCGAGGACAATTCCCGTGACTATTTCGGGAAGCCCGAAGCTCGCCTTGAACGCCTCCGCCGCGGAGTTCATCTGAGCGGCGTTGCCCATTCCGAAGCCCGCCAAAAGGCAGAGCAGCGCGTAGATCACGGCGAGGGGCTTTGCGAGCGGGCGCGTTTTCGGGCTTTCGGCGAGACCGTCCTTTATGTACATCATCGCGCCGCCGGAGTAGTTTTCTCCGCGTTTTTTTCGATAACAGAGGCCTAATACATTCTCCGCGAAGCCCGTCATCATACCGAAGAACGCGCTGACCCACATCCAGAACACCGCGCCCGCGCCGCCGATAGACAGCGCCGTCGAGACCCCCGCGATGTTCCCCGTGCCGAGCGTCGCGGCAAGCGCCTGGCACATCGCCGCGAACGGCGACAAGCCGTTCTCCTTGTTGTTATCGCGCGAGAACACCGTCGACTTCAGAATATGCGGAAACCGCCGAATCTGGAAAAAACCCGTCCGCACGGTGAAAAACACGCCCGTAAACAGCATCAGGCCCAACATAGGTATGCCCCAGATTACCTTGTCGTTAATTAGAGAAATCACTTCCAAAAAACATCACCCCTTGTCCTGCTTGAATTATAGATATGCGGACAAGGGGGAGGATATTCAGCCGGAGGCAAGAAGAAACGAGAGGCAAGAGGATCTAACCTCTTGCCTCTGAAATTCTTACTTCTTTTTTCGTTCGCTTATAGGAGTGGGAAGCTCCTTCTCCGCCTCGGTCACGGGCTTGGTGGCTTCTTCAAAGCTCACGGGCACCGCGCCGGGCGACGTGGCGTTTTGTAGGTATTCCTCGGACAGAACGTCGGAGTCCGCCTCGTAAACGTCCGTCTCGCCGGGGAGGTTTTTCTTCTTGAGGCGCTTCTTTACGGTATCCGCGAGGAGCATATAGATCACCGCGAAAACCGGCGCGCCGAGCAGCATTACCGGGATCTTGAACATTGCGCCGCCTATCGTTATCGAAACGAGGATCCAGATAGCGGGAAGTCCCATGGTCTCGCCGAACATCAG
>JAIDPG010000320.1 GCA_029062865.1 Oscillospiraceae bacterium | reverse complement strand
GTTATAATATTATTTTATATTTCTCCCCGCCTCCGGCGGGGAGAAACACGTTTTTCTTATTCCCTGCCGCCACGGTGAACGCGGTTAATTTTCCGTGTCGCTGATTATGTCGTCAACGAACTGCCGCGCGGTTCTTGGGGAGCGCCCGCCGCGCTGCAGCGCGAAGCGTTCCGCTTTGGCGAAGAGCGTTTCCTCGTCGATTTCCAGCCCCGCGTCGGCGGCGAGCTGCTTTACTATCTCAAGATATACGCGCTTGTCGGGCTTTGTGAACGTCACGAACAAGCCAAATCTGTCCGAAAGCGACATACTCTCGTCAATCGCGTCCGCGCCGGATATCTCGCGCTCGGCGGCGGTCTCGCGGATTATCTTGCGGCGGTTGGTCGTCGCGTAAATCAGAATATTTTTAGGTCTCGCCGCAAGCGAGCCCTCCAGTGCGGCTTTGAGAATTCCAAAGCGGTCGTCGTTTTCCGAGAAGGACAAATCGTCAATAAGCACGATAAAATGCAGCGGGATTTTCTTCAGAATATCAAACAGCTTCGGCAAAAGCGCGACATTGGTTTTGGAAACCTCTACCATTCGCAGGTGTCTGCTCTCGTTCAAAATCGCTTTGACCGTCGAGGATTTTCCCGTGCCGCGGTCGCCATACAAAAGCACATTCTGCGCGGGTCTGTCCGACAGGAAGCGGACGGTGTTTTCGACAACCAAGCGGCGCTGCTCCTCGTAATTCTTGAGATCCGAAAGGCGGATACCGTCGTGATCCTCAACGGCGTGGAGCTCTCCGTCGAACGTGAACGCCTTGTACTTCGCGAACATTCCGCTGCCGTTTGATTTTATGTAGACGAGGAAATATTCGGGCGTGTAGTCGAACGTGCCGTTGTCATACAGCGGGAGCTTGCCGAACTCCAGCGTGTCGTAGAAGGTGTTGAGCCGTATCTGGAGCTGCGCGGCAGTCTCCGAGCAGAGGCTTTTCAACACGTCCAGGTCGTACCGCATCGCGTCCTTGCGCAAATGCAGCGGGTCGACCTTCGCCGAATCCCCAAGCGCGAACTCCGTCGCTGTCGGGGAATTCGAGAAAACCAGCATATCGTGGAAATATTCCGCAAGCGTTTTGCCGCTTTTCAGCACGTTCCCCACAATCTCGGAATATCCCTCGAAGCTCAGCTCCTCGGAGCTTTGGAACAGCTTTTTAAAGCCGCAAAGCACAGGGTCGTTTTTCACGTTAAAGCAACACATTCCCGCAATCAAATTTCTGAATTCAAGCATATTATCTCCCCTTTTTTATTAGTTCAATCAGCTCGTCAAGGTCGGAAAGCCTGTTCATTCCGCCGAATTTGTTCCTAAGCCCCGCCGCGCCCGTTATTCCCTTGATGTACCCGCTCGCCTGTCGGCGCGCCTCCTTCATTCCCGTAAGCTCACCCTTGTCCTCAACAAGTAAGGCGATATGTCGGCGCATTATCGCAAGCTTTTCGTCGAGCTCGGGCTCGGGTCGGGGCGTTTTGCCGTCAAAAAAGTCTCGTATCTGCCCGAACAGCCACGGTCTGCCGTAGCTCCCGCGCCCTATCATCACCAGATCGCATCCCGTATATTCGTACATTCGCAGACAGTCCTCGACGCTCGCGACGTCTCCGTTGCCGATTACGGGCACGGAAACCGCGCTTTTTACCGCCTTGATTATGTCCCAATCCGCTTTGCCGGAGTAAAGCTGCTCCTTGGTTCTGCCGTGAACGGCAACAGCCGCCGCGCCGTTTTCCTCGGCGATTTTCGCCATTTCGACGGCGTTTATCGAGTTTATATCCCAGCCCGCGCGGATCTTCACCGTCACGGGGATCTTTGTTGCCTCCGAAGCCGCGCGGACGAGCTCCCCGAAAAGGTCCGGGGTTTTCATCAGAGCGCTCCCCGCGCCGCCGCAGACTATCTTCGGCATCGGGCAGCCCGCGTTGATGTCAATTATGTCCGGGGCGTATTCCTCAGCGATCTTCACCGCCTTCGCCATAAACTCCGGCTCCGCGCCGAAAAGCTGAACCGCCATAGGGCGCTCAACGCCGCTCACCGAAAGGAGCTCGGCGGTCTTGCGGTCGGAATAGCTCAAGCCCTTGCAGCTAGACATTTCCCCGACGCAATAAGCCGCGCCGAATTCCTTTGCCATTAAGCGATAAGCCTTGTCCGCGACGCTTGCCATC
>JAIDPG010000032.1 GCA_029062865.1 Oscillospiraceae bacterium | reverse complement strand
ATGTAATTATCGGCGATGCAAAACGCCTCCGCAAACTCGTACTTCGTGAATATGCTGAGCGAAATGTCGTTTGCCGAGACCGCAAACGCTCTCGGCACGGAGCGCCCGTCGTGATACTTCGACTCCGACAGGATTATAAAAAGCTCCTTAGCGTTCCAAGTATCATTTACCTTTTTACGCGCTTTTTCCTCCGTATCGATCATAACGATGTTCCCCCTCGCTTAAAATATAACGCTTCCCCCGCCCGCGACGGGGAAAGCGCCGTTTTATTGTTTTACGCAACTAAATTCAGGAACTTGCCCTTTTCCATTTTCGCGTCGCTCATTCCGACGGAGAACCTCGAATCGGGCTGCTTCGCGCGCGTTACGGTCGTGGTCTCGCCGCCCGCGACGTAGTTTTTGCCGCACTCCGGGCAGACCGCCGTCTTTATGCGGACGTTCTGCGAAACGACCTCGCGCCCCTCGCGCTCCGCCTCGGCGCGGTCGCGCGTGACGTGCTCCTGCTCGTGGCTGCGCACCGCCGCGCCCACGTCGCCCTTTGCCTTCGCCGCCGACTTGAACGAAACGCCGGGGTCGTCGCTCTCGTCCTGATATTTGCGGTTCTTACAGGTCCGGCAGCCCTCGCTGTCCTCGCGGCTTTCCAGACGGTCGCGCCGCCGCTTGAGGTTGCTTATCCTGTTTTCGAGATCGGTCAATCTCTTGTCATTGATTGCCGCGTCCGTCGCTTGTTTAGAGCTTTTGACGCTGTCGCGGATCTTCTCGAGCTTCGCTATGGAATCGCTGAGCTTTTCTTTAGTAGTAAGCCCGCCGTCCGAGCCGTAAGCGCCGAACGACAAGCCCGTTTCGTTGTTGTTCACCGCGTAAGCAGACATAAAAACACCCCCCGTTCAGTCATCATACACTTATATTTATAAAATATTATAACACTAAATCTTTAAATTGTCAATATGTCCTGCGACTTTTTTCGGAAAAAAACGACGGTTGAAATTACGCTCATACCGTATATTGGGGTTTCCCCGCCGCCGAAGCATAGGCTCCCAACAGATCGGGAACGATCAGTTTGCTATCGTATACCCGGCACTGCCGAGAACGGTCAGTGCTTTTTTGTGATCCTGCTTTTTGGTGAGGATATAATCCGTATCAAAGGTCGAGATCGCGAATATCCCGATTTTGTTCTCCGCCAGAATACTTGAAATATCGGACAATATCCCGATCAGAGAAAAATCCAGCTTCCCTTGTATCCGAAACGCCCGCCAGCCGTCCTCTCTTTTGAGCGTGTTCGGCGGCACATCATCGGTAACGCACACCAACGACTTTTCGCCGTCAGTTTTCCCGACAAAGCAAAACTCGCTGTCCAAATTCACGAGCGAATAATCCGTGACCTTGCATACCGTAAAATCATAATCTATGCTTTTGATCTCCATACCCGCCGCTCCTTAATAATTTAATATTATACCGCTGTTAAAGCTCTTATGCTGTCTATATTTTGTCACAAAGAGGCTTTGCCCCATACCTATGTTAAGTCCTTTGAGTTTCAATAATTATCCTGTTAAAGATGGTGTGCTGATCTTATTATACCACGAGTATAATCCCTTGTCAACACACCTTTGAGACAACTTCTGACATTTTTTGAAAAAGCCCTTGACAAACCTAATGTAATATGCTATACTAAAAATGCAAAATGCCTTATCAAGAGTGACTTCTGGCCGAAAGGCGGGGGACCGGTCCCTATGAAGTCCGGCAACCTATTGGCGGCTTCGCCGAAAAGGTGCTACGTCCTGCGGGGTCGAAAAGACCACCGAGAGATAAGGAGTGAACGGAAGAAAATGCCTGCTCGCTCCTTATGAAGCGAGCGTTTTGCGTTTATAAGTAAGAGGTTAGAGGTAAGGGTCAACCTCAAAAGGAGGAAACATTATGGAAAGCAAGAAATTGTTCACATCGGAAAGCGTCACCGAGGGGCACCCGGACAAGATCTGCGACAACATCTCGGACGCGGTTCTGGACGCTATTCTCGAGCAGGATCCCATGGGACGCGTTGCCTGCGAGACTACCACCACCACCGGAATGGTGACGGTTATGGGCGAAATCACGACAAGCGCCAACATCGACATTCCCGCGCTCGTTCGCAAGACGGTTCGCGAGATCGGCTATACGTCGAGCGAATTCGGGTTTGACGCTGATTCCTGCGCGGTCTACACGATAATCGACAAGCAGTCGCCCGACATCGCGATGGGCGTAAACAACGCGCTCGAAGGGCGCGAGCAGAACGAGGGCGACACGGGCGCGGGCGACCAGGGAATGATGTTCGGCTTCGCGTGCAGCGAAACTCCAGAGCTTATGCCGATGCCGATAAGCCTCGCGCACAAGCTTTCAAGAAAGCTCACCGAGGTGCGCAAAAACGGCACAATTCCGTATCTTCTGCCGGACGGCAAAACGCAGGTCACTGTCGAGTACGACGGCAACAAGCCCGTGCGTGTTGACACGGTCGTTGTCTCGTCACAGCACCTCGCTTCGGCGACGCTGGAGCAGATCCGCGCGGACGTTATCGAAAAGGTCATCAAGACAACGATCCCGCCGGAACTCCTTGACGAGGACACGAAGTATTTCGTGAACCCCACCGGGCGCTTCGTGGTAGGCGGTCCTATGGGCGACAGCGGGCTCACCGGGCGGAAGATCATCGTTGATACATACGGCGGCTATTCGCGTCACGGCGGCGGCGCGTTCTCTGGCAAGGATCCGACGAAGGTCGACCGCTCGGCGGCTTATATGGCGCGCTACGTAGCGAAGAACATCGTAGCCGCGGGCTTGGCGGAGCGCGCCGAGATCCAGCTCGCTTACGCGATCGGCGTGGCGAAGCCCGTTTCGGTAATGGTTGACACGTTCGGCACGGGCAAGCTCCCGGACGAAAAGATCGCCGAGGCGGTTACAAAGGAGTTCGACCTCCGCCCGTCCGCGATCATTAAGACGCTCGACCTCCGCAAGCCGCAGTACAAGCAGGTGGCGGCTTACGGGCACATGGGACGCGAAGATCTGGACGTTGCTTGGGAAAAGACCGACAGAGTGAACGACCTCAAGAAATATTTGTAAGTTAAATCGGAGGCAAGCGCGAGAGCGCAGCCGTAAATTCTTAAGGCAATACCGCACAAAGATTGTCGTCCGATTGCGTCGGTAAATTTTTGGGCAAAAATGACGGAAAATTTGCAAGCAAGCGGGCGGCAAAGCGCGAAGCGCGGTCTTTGTGCGGTGTCGCCTTAATTAAAAGGAGAACTAATATGTTTAAAATGAATAAGGAGCTTGTTCGCTAAACCGGGAGGTTTGCGAAATCAAGTTTTGCGATCCTCCGAAAGACACGTAAAATCGCTTTTAGGAGGACATTCCATTGAACAGAGAAAACAAAAAAAGATCGTTTGTAAAAGGGTACTATAAAACTCACCCTTGCGATGAGGCGTTTACCTGCAAGGTCTGCGGACGTTTGGTCGTTCCGGGCGGCGCGGGGAGCGATCACCGCAACCACTGCCCGAACTGCCTGTCAAGCCAACACCTTGACAACGAACCGGGCGATCGCGCGGCGGACTGCGGCGGCGTTATGGAACCGATAGCCGTGTGGGTGCGCAAGAACGGCGAGTGGGCGTTGATCCACCGCTGCCGTATCTGCGGCGCGCTGTCGTCAAACCGCATTGCCGCGGACGACAACCCGCTGAAGCTGATGTCACTCGCGATGAAGCCCGTGGCGCTTCCGCCGTTCCCGCTTGAAAGGCTCGAAGAGATGACAGCTCTTATGGGCGGCGAGGGAAGTCTCAAATAATAAACAATATCCCCGAAACGCGTTTGCGGTTCGGGGATCGTTTTGTTTCGGTTCAGTCTCCCGTAGACTCTCTCAAAATAAGGCTATGCGGGAGCATATAGGTCGAGCGGTCGGGGTCTTCGGATTTCAGGTTTTTCAGCAGCTTTTCGACGACCGTCTTTCCCTGCAGATAACAAGGCTGGTCAACGGTTGAAAGCCGCGGAATAAACAGGCTCGGATAAGAAAGATTGTCAAAGCCGAAGAACAAGATGTCCTTGCCGACCGTCAAGCCGTGCTGAATGGCGTAAGTCATCGCGTTGATAGACAAGGTGTCCGATATCGAGAAGATCGCGTCCGGGGGAGCGGGGAGCGACAGGAACTTCTTGCAGCCCTTTATCCCCGTTTCGCCGCTGTAGTCGCCGTAGTAAACAAGGTCCTCGTCGAACGGCAGCCCGGCGGCTTTCAGCGCGCGCCTGTAGCCGTTCTCGCGGTCAACGGAGGACTGGCTTCTGATCTCCGTCGTGATAAGCCCAACGCGCCTTCTGCCTTTGCCGATAAGGTAACTCGTCGCGTCAAAGCCCGCGCGCTCGTTGTCTATCGTCACGCAGAGAATATCGTCGCTGTCGACGCGCTCCAGACACGTCGCAATCGTGTAGCGCCGCGAAAGCTCGCTTATCGTTTTCGTGTCGAGCTTGGGCGCGAGAAGCACGGCGCAGTCGACCGCGCGCGAGAACAACATTCCGAGCAGGTGCATTTCGTGCTCGGCGTTGTCGCGCGTCGTCGCGATAAGCACGTCGTAGCCCTCCTTGAACGCCGCGTCCTCCATTCCGCGGAGAACGTCGTTATAAAACGCTCTGTCCGTCGAGCCGATTATCGCCAAGATCCGCTTCGTTTCGCTCTTTCGCAGATCGCGCCCGAGGAAATTCGGCGCGTAGCCCAGCTCGTCGACCGCGCGGTTCACCGCCGCTATCGCCTCCGCCGAGACGTTGTTCTTATTGTTCAAAACGCGCGAAACCGTAGCTACGGAAACATTCGCAGCCCTCGCGACGTCCTTTATTGTAACGTTCAGAAAACTCACCTCTATTTTAAATGTGCAGCTTCCGCACAGTAAAGCCGCTTCGCGGCTTTACTATCAACGCGGTTGCTGCTCCGCTTCGCTGCGCAGCAACCGCTATTGCGGAAGCTGCACGCCTATTTTAAATGTGCGGCTTCCGCACCGTAAAGCCACTTCGCGGCTTTACTATCAACGCGGTTACTGCTCCGCTTCGCTGCGCAGCAACCGCTATTGCGGAATCTGCACGCGCGAATAAAAATTTGGCTGTTATATACATAATACCATAAATGTTAATCGTTTTCAATAGGCAAAATAAACAAAAAATCCCCGCCGTTCGGCGAGGATTGACTTTTTTGCACGGTTGTGGTAAAATATACTTGCCGGTTACATCTCCGGACATTGTTACGGAGGGAGGTGTATGCAAGTGCAACAGTTAATATCATTCGTACTTACTGTCATAGCAAATGTAATCTCAAATTACATAAGCAAGAGGCTCGACGGTAAGAAGTAACTTGGCGATGAGCCTTAGAGAGATATTGGCAAACCCCCAATTGGTTTTTAAATAAAACCACCCCTGCGATTGGCCGATCGTAGGGGCGATTTTTTTGGTGAATGCAGTTTGCAACAGTTACATTCTTACAATATTATTATAACACACCCAAATAAATTTGTCAAGTGGTTTTTTTAGAAGTCAAAAATTATTAGAAAGAATCCCCCGCTGCACGGGGGTTCTTTCCTGTATACCGTCATAGCGAATGCAATCTCAGATTACATAAGCAAAAGGCTCGACGTTAGGAAGTAGCCCGGCAAAGACACTAGCGTCGTCCGTATTTATATTATACCACACCCCCGCCGATTAGTCAAGCGGAAATTCTCCGCTATACCTATTATAATATATAAATAGATTTTCCCCCGCCGAGGCAGGGGAATTGATTATTATGTTTTTTGCCCCAAGCGGCGGCTTTTCTTTTGATTGCTCGGCTATTCGTAGAACTGCTTATAGGAATTGAAATTGGCTAGCCAACACCCGCTCTTGCGTTTGAACCACTGGACGGAACCGGGAAAAGGCTCTGCCCGGCGAGGAAGTCAATGCTTACGTTGTAGAACTTGGAAAGTGTGATGTAAACTCTTATGGGAATCTCGCGCTTGCCGTTTTCATAGTCGGAGTAATATTGCTGGGTCGTTTCAAGAACAGCGGCGATCTGCTTCTGCGTAAAGCCCCTGTCCTCACGGATAACGCGCAGGTTTTCATAGTATGTCATATCATCACTTCCTTTTATTTATTATACCTCAAATTTGTACAAAATCGCCGTATAAGCGATATTTCATTTAGCTAAAACGCCGAATTTGAATAAAAGCCCTTGACAATGCAAAGTGTTTGTGTTATTATTTACTTGTAAATGATATTTCATTTACGAAAAACAAATAAAAAAGTATGAAACTAGGAGGAAAGAATTATGAAAACAAGAAGAATTTTGGCAGCTTCTACGGCTGCGCTGCTCGCGTTCGGTTCTGTAGCAGTTGTTGCTTCTGCTGCTGCTGCAACAAACGAGTACAAAGGCGTTACGGTTACATGGGACTCTTCTGCTGCTGCTACAGCTAGCACTACTGCAGATCAAGCTAAGGGTTTTGTAACGTCTGTTCAGGGACAAAACAAATTGGATGATGACACATGGGCTGCTGAGGCTGCGTTGGCTGCCGCTAAGTACACAGTAGAAGCTACAAAGACCAGTGCTGCTTGGACTGTAACGGTTAAGCCGGCTGATGGCGTTACTGGGTTTGGTGCTATATCTAAGAGCTTCACGATTGAATATGATGGTGCAGCGGCAGATTTGGGTGCTTCCGAAGGCGGTGCACTTGACCTCGGTTATGGCGTAACGGCTTCCGTTGATAAGAAGGGTGCTTCCAAGACCTTTAAGGATTATAACATTGCGGTTGCTCCTGTTGCTGTAGACAGTGTTGGCAGCGGCGACGACGCTACGGTTGATTACGATAAGACTGCTGTAATCAAGGATCTCAAGGATAGCATTAAAGAGCAGTTTGAAGATGTTAATCCCGACAATGTTGAGATCCTTGACATTACTCTTTCCAGCAAGGGCGTTGTTAAGAGCAAGGCTCCCGCAACGGTTACCATCAAGGTAGAGACCGATTTCGAACCCACCTATGTTTACCATGTAGTAGATGACGAAATCGAGATCGTTACCGGTGCTAAATCCGAAAAGCTTACAAACGGCAACTATCGGACTACTTTCACCACTACTAAGTTCAGCCCGTTCATTCTTATGAAGGGTGACAAGCTGAAGGGCGCAGGCGTTACTACGGAAGATAAGGATCCCGAGGCAGTTAACGGCACTTCTTCCGCTGCTGCTTCCAACGCTTCCGCTGCTACTTCTAACGCAGGCACTACCACCAACCCCGACACCGGTATCGCTCTCGCGATCGCTCCCGTTGTTCTCGCGGCTGGCGCAGTTGCAGTAGTTGCTCTCAAGAAGAAGCACTAATCTACATATCCAACGATTTGTTGAATAGTTAGGTAATTAAGTCCCGCCCCAAAAGGGGCGGGATTTTTTCTTCGCTAACTCGTTTCTGTAATAAGAAACTTGTTAAATAACATTTTCCTTATAATTTTGGGGCAGGGGTTCCTGCCCCGGTTTTTTTCTTGCTTCTGAAAAAACACTTGACAAA
>JAIDPG010000319.1 GCA_029062865.1 Oscillospiraceae bacterium | reverse complement strand
TTAAGGCGTCGGCAGCGTCAGATTTGTATAAGAGTCAGGTCACTTGGCGCGGCGGGATTTGCCTTTGCTCCGCGAACGGCAGCGGCAGCTCCCGCGACTAGCGCTATCCCGCAAACGGGCGCGGCGGTTTTCAAGGCGAGCGAGCGCTTTCTGCGCCTTTGCGCGGCGAGCTCGTCGCAGCGCCTTAAAACATATTCGTAACATTCCTCAACCGTCCTCATATTCAAATCCCTCCTTCTCCAGCTCCGTTTTCAGAGCCTGTCTTGCGCGGTGCAGCAATACCTTAACGGCGCCGGGCGACTTTTTCATCACGGCGGCGATCTCCTTTACGGAAAGCTCCTCGAAATACATAAGCCACAGCGCCTGCGAGTGCTCGGGCTTCAGACCGCCGAGTGCCGAATAAAGCTGTCGGTTGCGTTCCTTGACCAAAAACTCTCTTTCGAGGTCGATATCGGCGGGAGCCTCCGAGGTCTCGTCCAGCGGCTCGGCAGCGTGCCTTTTATTCTTTCTGAGATATGCCAGAGCAACGTTTCTTCCGATGCCGTATAGAAACGTCTTAAACGACGAGCCCTCCCGGAATTTCGGCTTCTTATCGGCGAGCCTTACAAACGTCTCGCAGCAAAGCTCGTCGGCTAGGTTTGGGTCGTGAACATAGCTGTTCAGGTACATCGTAAGACCGTTTTTATATTCGCGGATAAGCTCCATAAGCGCCGTGCTGTCGCCGTCAAGATACCGCTTGTACGCGTTGTTTTCCATTGTGTTTTCCCCTTTGCAAACGGTTGTCGACAATTTCCGTTCACTTATTGGTTGCGTTTCATATCGGAAAGGTTACGGCTTTGAGGAATTATTTTTTGTTGGGAAATGTACAAATATCCGCGCCTTACAAAAGCGCGGATTTGTTTATTAAATGTTCTGTAAGCCCCTCACACCCTAACTTCACGTCGCGGTATGTCCTCTCGAAATCCCCCGTGTACCACGGGTCGGAGATGTCCTCTCCCTTGCGCTCGGTGAAGTCGAGCAGCTTATGTATTTTATGCTGCTTGTCGCCCCAATAGCGCGTCATATTGCGGATATTCGCCGAGTCCATGCCGATTATCAGATCGAACTCGGCATAGTCCGACGCGATTATCTGCCGCGCGCGCTTCGCGGAATAGTCTATCCCGAGCCTGTCAAGAATACCCGCCGTGCCGCGGTGAACGCGGTTTCCAAGCTCCTCGGTAGATGTCGCCGCCGAAGCGACCTCAACGCCTGTTATCCCGCGCTTTTCCAGCATATCGCGCATTACAAATTCCGCCATAGGGCTGCGGCATATATTGCCGTGGCAGACAAATAGAATTTTAAGCATAAACATTTCCTTTTCTTTTATTCGCCGTCTCCGCGCAAAAGCGTAATCACTCCAACGTCCGTACGATAGCTCTGATAGTACGCCCAAGGCACGGCGTCCTGCTTTGCGAAGAACTCCGCGGCGGCGTCAAGAACGGCTTTCAGATCCCACGCGAGGAAATCCAGATAGCAGTTGTCAATACCCGAGGCTCCGCCGACAAACACCACGCTTTCGCCCGCCTTGCCGTTGATGTAAGCCTCAAGCTCGTCGCGGAAGTCGAGTATCTTCTTGCCGCGCTTTGCGTTCTCGTCGTCCTCAAAAACGTATGCCGGAAAGAAGATGAACCCCGCCGCAACGCCGTCGTTGTCGGCTTTGTTTATCGTGCGGTGTTCGCCGTTCAGATACTCGAACATAAGCTGCGGAACAGTTGAGAAACAAACGAACGCGTCCAGACGCGGCGTGGGATATTCGTCCTCGGCGAACTCGCGCGGCTGCATTTCATAGCCCGAATAGTTATCGAGATAGCTCTCCACGCTGTCCCAGCCCTCTTTTTCACCAAACAGCTTTTCCATTTCCGCGGGGAGCTCCAGAAGCGGGATACCCTCAAACGGCTTTTCCGCGAGGTCTATCGTGTCGATATACCGCATATTGACGATCTCGCCCAACGTCATATCCAACAGTATATCAAAAAACCAGAACGCCTCGCCGCGATTCTCGACAAGAAGCGGAGCAAGCTGCTCGCAGTAGCCGACAATTTTGAAGCCGTTTTCGTCCTGTTCCGTTCTGACGGTGATCTCCGATGGCGCGACCTGCTTTCCGTGAAATCCCAGCGCGAAATTTTTATCGGTCTGCTGTCTGCCGAGAAGTATGTTCCAATGCTTCGTAACGCTTTCGGGAGCCTGTTTTTTAAACGCGTCATAAAGGTATAGCATCAGCTTGTCCATTTCGGGCGAGAGTATAAGATCGTATTTCTCGCCGTTGAACCCGACCTCAAAGCAGGGATTGGAGAACGCTTCCGACAAAAGCTCGCTGCAGCACCCGGTGATAGCGTCGCTGTCCGCCTTTTCGGAGATAAGCCGCCGAAGCTCGCTCTCGCCCGCGGCGAACCTTTCCCAGCCGTCCGCTATCCTTTGCGCAAAGCACTTCTTGAAAATCGGCAGAGTGACTCTGTTGTGGCACAGTTTGGCAATGTCCTCGGCGTCTTTATCGCCGGTCACATTTGTGAAAGCTTTATTAAACCGCTCCAACGCCGCTCCGGCGCGGTCAAGGTAGAAAAGCGCACGACCCAAGCGGAAATTAAGTAAATGATCGTTTTCGGGGAACTTATCCTCGATGCCCTCTAAAATCTCAACGGAGCGTTTCAACAAGCCGACATTCAAATTATCGTAGTCTTTTACCGCTATACTGATATAGGCTCTTGCAAGCTCGGAAAGGACGCGCGGTGTTTTTTCCTTCTCGCCGAGCTTTTCGATAAGCTCAGCTATTTCGCCGAAGCGTTCCTGCTCGTTTAACTTTTCTATCTGCTCCAAGATTTGTTTTTCCGTCATTTCGCTTATCCTTTCTTACAAAGCCGGTCATACGGTTCTCCCTGCCCGCGTCGGGGAGAACCGCTTGGCTACGGCGCGTTTTCCCGTTTGCGGCAGTCTAAATTTTCGTCCCCGCGGCGCGGGGACGTTGCTTTTAAAATGTGACTACATCGATAAGCCGAGTTCTGTCGTGTATGATCATCTATCTAGCCTCACCGTCGCCGGTAAGATCGAGCCGCCTTTAAGCGGGCGCGCCGAGCAGACGCGTTACCCCCGCCACCAATCGGCGTTGCATCGGATAGGGTTTACATGGCAGCGTGGTCTCCCACGCTCCGGTGAGCTCTTACCTCGCCTTTCCACCCTTACCGTTTGTACGCGTAAGCGTACAAACAGGCGGTATATCTCTGTTGCACTTGCCCTAAGGTCGCCCTCGGCTGACGTTATCAGCTATCCTGCTCTGTGATGCTCG
>JAIDPG010000318.1 GCA_029062865.1 Oscillospiraceae bacterium | reverse complement strand
ATTCAGAACTGATTTCATTTTACTCCCAAATTCTAAGAAACGTTTTTTTATCGCTTCCCCCGCCTTCTGCGGGGGAAGCGATAAAATTTCGGAAATTTAACTCCCATATATTTCGCGATCCCCAAAAGGGGCAATAAACACAAAATTCCACAATAATATTATAAACTATTTTTCGGCGTTTTGCAAGGGCTTTTCGGCGAAAATTTTCGGAGGTTTTTAAATATTGTTTCTCACGCCAAATGCGAGGAAAAAAGTGAAATTTTTTCCGACATCTTGACAAATCACACAAGATATGGTATAATAAAGACAACGTAAGTTCTTTAACAGGATAAGCGTTAAAATTCAAGCCCGCATACGATTGGCTTGAAAAAATGGTATAATAAAAAAATCAAGGGCACTTTTGCCCCAAAAAAAACTCTGGGAGGATATTATGACATTTAACGATTTGGTGACTAAAGTCCGCGGGAAGGTTTGCAGCGCTAACCTTTCGGGCGTTCCGTTTATTGCAATTCAGGTGAACATCACCGGCAAGGAAAGCGGAGTTTTCTACATCGAGATCAAGGACGGAAAGGGCTCGGTTGAGCCGTATGAGTACATCGACCGCTCCTGCGCGTTCACGGTGGACATCACGAACTTCAACAAGATAGTTGACGGCAAGCTCGACCCCGTGGCGGCTTACACTACCGGCAAGCTGAAAGTTGACGGCGACCTCGGCAAGGCGCTGGAGTTCTCCAATCTCTTGAAGCAAGCAAACAAGAAGTAAATCAAAAATCCCCCCGCTTCGCGGGGGATTTTTTTGATCGCCGCCGTAGGCGGCGTACCACAATTGTCAATTATCAATTGTACATCTTCAAATTATCATCATGTCTATCCAAGTAAGCAAAACCTCCCGTTCCGCGGGTCTCTTGAATTTCAGCTGCGCCGCGGCGATTATCGGCAGCCAGTCGCGGATATAGCCGGTTTCGACGCCGCTTTTCGCGCAGAAGACTTTCAGGTACTTTTCCGCCCATTCCGTGTGGTGCTTGAGGCAGAAATTCAGATAGGTTTTCGCCGCGTCCGCGGAGGCGTTGCCCTGCTTTGCCTTGAACCAATCGACAACGACCGCGCCGTTTTCCCCAATGATGATATTATCCGGCGAGAGATCGCCGTGGCAGAGCTTGGAGTGCGTCGGCATTTTGTTGAGCCGCGTCAGCAGCTCGTATTTCTTCACGTCGTCTATCATATCCAGCCCGTCTATCGAGCGGTTGAGGTAGTCCTTAAGGCGGCTGAGTTTCCCCGCGGTGAGCGCGTTTATCTCGATTTGAATGTCCGCCAAGAGTTCGAGATACTCGTCGGCTTTGTTCGGGTTTTCGCGCATCAGCGCCCCGAGCGTTTTCCCCTCGACAAAGCTGTAGATTATCGCGTAATTCCCGTCGATATTGCGTATTTCCTCAAGCTCCGGGATTTTCGTGAAGCCCGTTTCCTCAACGCGCGCGTGAGTGATCGCCTCGTACAAAACGACGCTCTTGGGCTCTTTCGGGTCTTTAAAAATCTTTACGCATTTCCCGTCGTGCTCGAAAACCTTTACCTTGTCGCCGTCGGAGATCAGATTTTTCAGCTTCATATGACATTTTCCTTTCGGTCGGTTATTTGATGTGATTTAAAATCGCGGATCATTTTTGTATTTCCCCGCCTCCGGCGGGGAAATACAGCGTTTGATAAATAACTCAGCAATTTTATTATACCGCAAAATCACATAAAAGTAAAGTGTTTTTGTAAATTTTAACATCTCGCAACATAAATTTACGAAACTTTTGTAGAAACTTACAAAAACGCGGTCGAAAAAGTCGGTTGACAATTCGGGCGGATTGTGATATAATTACTCTTGGTGATTTGTTGTCGGCGCGAAAAGCCGCAAGGAACATTCACCGTTATAGAATTTAAGTGTGGAACTGTTTGGAAAGGAAGAATTTATATGAAAATGAAGAGAATTGCCGCGCTTATGGCGGCGGGTATTTTGAGTATGAGCGCGACGCTTCTTGCGGGCTGCAAGGACAAGGGCGCGTCCTTCAGAGATGAAAACGGCGTGTTCGACCCCGCGGGCGCGGTTATCGGCGTGCAGCTCGGAACCACGGGCGACGAGTATGCGAGAGATCTTGAGGAGAAACCCGAGGAGGGCAAGAAGGCTTCCACTATCGAGCGCTACAACAAGGGCGCGGACGCTGTAAACGCGCTGAAGCAGGGCAAGGTAGACTGCGTTATCATCGACAACGAGCCGGCGAAGGTTTTCGTTTCGCTGAATGAGGATCTGCAAATCGAGCCGAACCCGTTCGCGGACGAGGACTACGCAATTGCTATCAAAAAAGGCAACACCGAGCTTCTCGAAAAGATAAACGGCGCGATCAAGGAGCTTAAAGAGGACGGCACTATTGACAAGATACTCGGCAACTACATCGGCGATGACACGGGCAACTATCAGTACACGTCTCCCGAGGGCGTTTCCCGCACGAACGGCACGCTGACAATGGGCACCAACGCGGCGTTCCCGCCGTATGAGCAGCTCGAAAACGGCAAGATCGTCGGCATCGACCCCGATATTATGCAGGCTGTCTGCGACAAGCTCGGAATGGAGCTTAAGATCGAGGATATGGAATTCGACTCGATCATTCCGTCCATTCAGTCGGGCAAGGTCGACGTCGGCGTTGCGGGTATGACCGTAAACGAGGACAGACTGAAAAACGTTGACTTCTCCGAAAGCTACGCGAAGGGCGTTCAGGTCATCATCACCAAGAAGTAAAACCGTAACGGCGCGGCAGATATTTTGCTGCGCCGTTTTTTCTATTAGGGAGTCATTTCACCATGAACTTTTTTGAGAAATTAGCGGCGGAATTCAAACAGAATTTCATTGAGCAGAACCGTTGGCAGTATATCGTCAAGGGCTTGGGAACGACGATGATAATCACGCTTCTGGCGCTGCTTTTAGGGCTTGTTCTCGGCTTTATCGTCGCGATAGTGCGCTCTACGCACGACAAGACCTGTCTCGGCAAAAAGGGCGGGCATATATTGCTGCGAATAGGCAACGGTATTTCGAAGTTCTACCTCACGGTGATCCGTGGAACGCCGTCTACGGTGCAGCTGCTTATAATTTACTTCGTCATTTTCGGGAGTGTCAAGGTGGATAAGATATTCTGCGCGGTTATGGCGTTCGGGATAAACTCCGGCGCGTACGTCGCGGAGATAGTCCGCTCGGGAATAATGTCGATAGACAACGGTCAAACCGAGGCAGGGCGCAGTCTCGGCTTGAATTTCCGCCAGACGATGACGAGCATAATTATGCCGCAGGCATTCAAGAACGTGCTCCCCGCGCTCGGGAACGAGTTTATCGTGCTGCTGAAGGAAACGTCGATCTCGGGCTACATCGCGCTGAACGACCTTACGAGAGCCGGCACGCTTATCCAGAGCCAGACCTACTCGGCGTTTATGCCGCTTATCGCGGTCGCGCTGATCTATCTCGTTATCGTAATAGGGCTGACGAGGCTTCTTACCTTGCTTGAAAGGAGGCTCGCGAAGAATGATAAACGTTGAGCATTTGTACAAATCCTTCGGCGAGCTGGACGTTTTAAAGGACGTTTCGCAGCATATCGAAAAGGGCGAGAAGGTTGTAGTAGTAGGGCCGTCGGGCTCGGGCAAGAGCACGTTTCTGCGCTGTCTAAATCTCCTCGAAACGCCGACGGACGGCACGATAACGTTTGACGGCGTTGACATCACTCACGCAAAGGGAAAAGAGCTCGATAAGATCCGCCGTAAAATGGGAATGGTTTTCCAGCATTTCAACCTGTTCCCGCATTTGACGATAAGGAAAAACATCACGCTCGCGCCCGTAAAGCTCGGGCTTATGAGCAAGGACGAGGCAAACAAGCAGGCGGAGGCTCTCCTCGCGCGGGTCGGACTTTCGGACAAGGCGGACGCGTACCCCGGAATGTTGTCCGGCGGGCAGAAGCAGCGCATAGCCATCGCGAGGTCGCTTGCGATGAACCCCGACGTAATGCTGTTCGACGAGCCGACCTCGGCGCTCGACCCGGAAATGGTCGGCGAGGTGCTGGAGCTTATGAAACAGCTCGCTCTTGACGGCATGACAATGGTCGTTGTCACGCACGAAATGGGCTTCGCGAGAGAAGTAGCCTCGCGGGTGCTCTTTATGGCGGACGGGCAGATCCTTGAGGAAAATCCGCCGAAGGAGTTCTTTGAGAACCCCAAGAATCCGCGGCTTAAGGACTTCCTTTCAAAAGTAATTTGATTTAATTCTTATGCGCCTGTCGCTTTGAGAGCGGCGGGCGCTTATTTGTTGCCGCCCACAACACGTAAGCCGCGATAAGCGCGAGTATTCCGACAAGCTCCAGCCAGACGATCGCGGGAAGCGCGTGCAGAAACGGGAAAACCCGATAAAGCTGCTCTGGAAGCTCCCCGAGCATAATATAATTCGTGCCGAAGATCCTGTTGAATACCGAGATAGCCGCGACGTAGGCGTTCCCGATGAAAAACGCGTAAACGGCGTATCTCGGCGCGGTCTTATACTCAAGCACAAACGCGCAGTACAGGCTGAACAGCAGCATTACGTGATGGCTTATGATAAACTGCCAAAACAGATACCCGCTCCACGTTCGGGAAAGATCGGGGAAGACCGCGGCGGGAAGCGGACCGATAAGCGTGAAGTAGTACACCACCGCGAACAGCGAGCGCTTGTTGTCCGTTACGAGAATGTACATCATCAGAAAATTCGCCACAAAGCAGATATGCAGCGGCAAGTCCTCCGACAGCCGCCATTCGCCTATGGCAATGCGCCCCGTGTAGTGTATCAGCATATTCGCGAAAAGAATAGCCGCCATAATGCGGCGAATGAGCGTAAAATGCCCGATTTTCCGCAGCTTCACGCGGAATATTATCACACCGGCATACAGCGTGAGAAAAAACGCGGAGATCGCCAGATGCAGCCCGCCGAACAATTCAAGTCCGCTGTCGTAACAGACCTCGCGGCTGAAGAAATCCCGTAACATTTCGCTTGATACTACCATTTTATCACCCATTTTCATTATGCGCAATTTTTTTTGTATTAAAAACTTGTCGTAATTTTCCTGCCTTGTACTATTGTGAACAGTACAATTATTGTATAGTTATTCTTCCGATTTTTCAAGGGTTTAGGAAAAATCTGTTTATTCCCAAAAAATACCTAGACAAAACGCAAATAATGTGTTATAATAATAATGTATGCATTTGCATACGATTTCGCAATAAAAAGGAGATTTAATTATGCAGGTTACGGTTGATACGATCATCGGGGATATTCTTGATTTTAACGGCGAGGCGGCGGCTCCCATTTTTCTCAGCATGGGAATGCACTGCCTGGGCTGCCCTTCGGCTCGCGGAGAGAGCGTCGGACAGGCGTGCGGCGTTCACGGCGTGAATGCCGATGAGATCGTAGAGCAGCTCAACGCGGCTCTCGGCAATTGATAGTCCTCGATAACCGCCTGAAAGCGGCGGCGGAGCTTTGCCGCGAGGGAAAGACCGCCGCCGACATCGGGTGTGACCACGCGCGGCTCGCGTGCTGGCTGGCGCTCAACAAGTCGATGATGGTCATCGCGGCGGACGTTCGCGACGGTCCGCTTGAGGCGGCAAGGAGAACCGTTTCGGAGCATGGCGTTTCCAACGTTAAAGTGGTAAAGTCCGACGGTTTGGAAAAAATCGGCTTCGCGGACGACGTTGTGATCTGCGGAATGGGCGGCGAGCTCATTGCGGAGATAATCGGCGGCTGCCGCTTTTTAAGCGCGGATACGCGTTTTATTCTTCAGCCGATGACAAGGGCTAACTATCTGCGCTGCTGGCTTTGCGAAAACGGCTTTGAGATAATCGAGGAGCGCGCCGCGTATGACGGCGACAAGATCTACGCGATAATTTACGCGAAATACACGGGCGAAATCAGCGAGCCCGATGAAACATTCGCGCTCTGCGGAAAAATGACGGACAGCGGCTATCTGCGAAAGACCGCCGAGAAGCTGCTGAAAAAAGCCGCGGGATTGGAGAGATCGGAGCCGCAATGCGGCGAGCTCAAAAAGCTCCGCGCGCTTGCGGACACGATACTTAAACGAGCGGAGGATTTTTGAATATGACAGTCGGCGATATTCTTGAATACTTAAACGAGCTCGCGCCGCTTGACACCGCAGAGGGCTACGACAATGTGGGGCTTCTTGTGGGAGACGCGGACGCGGAGGTCACGGGCGTTTGCTGCTGCGTCGACATCACTCACGCGATAATAAAGGAAGCCGCGGAAAAGGGTGCGAACCTTATTGTTTCGCATCACCCGGTGATTTTCGAGGGCCTTAAACAGATACCAACGTGGAGTCCCGTTGTTGACTTGATAAAGCAAAACATCGCCGCTGTCGCTATGCACACGAACTTCGACGTAGCGAAAAACGGCGTGAATGAAACATTGGTGGAATTGTTGGAGTTTGAGAGTGAGAGCTTCTTGGACAAAAACTACGGCGCGGTCTGCGAAATGCCGCTGTTCTTTACTCCGCGGGCTCTCGCGGAGCACTGCAAGGCGAAGCTCGACTTAGACTGCGTGAAATTCAGCCGAAAGGACGCGGACAAGAAGTCTCTCTCAAGAGTAGCGGTTTGCTGCGGCGGGGGAGTAGACCGCGATATAATGCGGCTTGCGCGAGAAAACGACATCGACGCGATAATCAGCGGCGACATCAAGCACAACTTCTGGATAGAAGCCGAAAACTGCGGCATTACGCTTATCGATGCGGGGCATTTCGGCACGGAAAAAGCGGCGGCGCACTCGCTGGCGAAGCTGATAACGCTGCGCTTCTCAGAGGTTCCGATATTCAGCGCGGAGAGCGAGCAAGACCCTTGCGGGTATAGCTGCTAGTTTACAGTCATTAGTCAGTAAAGGAGATCGTGTATGTCAAGATTAGGTATGCTTTACGCGCTGACCGACGCGGAAGTGGAAAAGCTCCGTTCCGTGCCGATGGAGGAACGGTATGACTATATGCTCAACGAGATCGAGGAAAACCTGTTCGATTCGCCGCGCGCCTGCGAGCTTGATAAGGCGTGGGAAGGGCTTCAGCTTTGCCTGGGCGGCGGAAAATGGAGCGAGGTAAACAGTGTTCCGACAAACATCATTTTCGGCGGCGAGTACTTGGTTGATACGGAAGAGGAAGTCATCACTCTGAAAAACGGCGATGACGTAAAGAACATCGTCGAGTATCTCCGTCAAAACGATTTGGAGAAGATTATAAACGAAAACTTCTGGAAGATAGACGTTGATTTTCAATACAAGGATAACGACGGCTTGGAGCATACCTTAGGCTGGAGCGAGGGAATTCTCCCGTTTTACGAAAACGCGCTTAAGGAGAATTGCCGGGTGATCTTTACGGTTGATTTCTGAAATAGTTAAATCGCGCGCTTGGCAACCGAAAAACTAAAAACTAACAACTAAAGGGGGGCGGCGGCTGATGTCACTTGACGGTGCGTTTCTGCACTGCGTAAAAGAAGAATTGTCCGCGCTTATTGGCGCGAGAGTTGACAAGATAAGCCAGCCCTCGCGCGAGGAGGTCATCGTCTCGCTGCGAATGTTGGGCGGCGAGGACAGAAGCGCTAGGAAAATATTGTTCTCGGCGGGCGGCACGGCGGCTTGCGTGCATTTGACGGAGCGCGACTACGAAAACCCCTCCGCGCCGCCGCTGTTCTGTATGATACTCCGAAAGCACCTGAGCGGCGGGAAGCTCGTCGCGATAAGGCAGGACGGGCTGGAGCGCGTGCTGTTCTTTGATTTCGAGTGCGTAAACGAGATCGGCGACAAGGTTCTGAACACCCTTACAAGCGAGATCTTGGGGCGGTATTCCAACGTCATTCTTATGCGTGACGGGCGCGTGGTAGACAGCATAAAGCGCATAACCGACGGCGGCGACGAGAGCTTCACCGGGCGGCGGATACTCCCGAATATCCCGTACGAAGCCCCTCCGAGAGCCGAGCGGCTCTGCCTGCTTGACACGGAGGTCGGCGATGTAATAAACGCGCTTTTCGGCGGGGAATACGACACGCAGAGGCTTGCGAAAGCGCTTCCCGCGGTGCTGGAGGGCATCGCGCCGATCTTCGCGCGGGAGTGCGCGTTTTACGCCGTCGGCGACGTTGACACTGTTGTCGGCGAGCTTTCCGAAGCTCATAAATCCCGCGTTTCGGAATTCCTCGAAAACGCGAAGAATGCGCTTAACGGCGCGGCAAGCTACACTTTGCTCACCGACGAGGACGGCAAGAAAAAGGATTTTTCATTCGTTGATGTGAAGGAGTACGGCGGGCTTTACAAGGGACAGGGGTTCAATTCCCCCAGTCTGCTGTTGGACGAATTCTACGGCGCGGCGGCTCGGCAGGAGCGCATGAAGCAGAAAGCGCGCGACCTGCTGAAAACCGTAAACACCGCCTACGAGCGCGTTTCGCGGAAGCTGGAGCTGCAAAAAAAGGAGCTCGCCGAGTGCGGAGAGCGCGAGGTTTTCCGAGTGACGGGAGACCTTATCAACGCGAATATTTACCGCCTCGAAAAGGGAATGACGCGCTGCGAGCTCGAGGATTTTTATACCGGCGAGCCGCGGGAAATAACGCTTGACGCGCGTTTAACTCCCGCGCAGAACGCGCAGAAATATTACAACGAATACCGCAAGCTCGACACCGCGGAGAAAAAGCTGACGGAGCTCATCAAAAAGGGCGGCGAGGAGCGTGAATATCTGGACAGCGTGCTCGACAGTATAAGCCGCGCCGAAAGCGACAGCGAGCTTTCGGAAATACGCCGCGAGCTTCGCGAGCAGGGGTATTTGAGAGCGCAAAAGGGCGACGATCGACCGTCAAAAAAGCTCAGCGAGCCGCTGAAATTCCGCTCAACGGAGGGCTTTGAGATACTTGTAGGGCGCAACAACCGTCAGAACGATTTATTGACGCTGAAAACCGCGAAAGCAACCGATATCTGGCTTCACACAAAGGACATCGCGGGCTCGCACGTGATAATCCGCGCAAACGGACAAACGCTCCCGGAGCAGACAATCGTTGAAGCGGCAATGCTCGCGGCGTTCCACTCGAAGGGCAAAAGCGGCAGCGGCGTTCCCGTGGATTACGTCGCGGTGAAGTTCGTAAAAAAGCCCGCCGGCGCAAAGCCGGGAATGGTCATCTTCACGAACAACAAAACGCTTTACGTTACGCCCGACGAGAGCGTGGTTGAGAGATTGCGCGAGAACTACTAGTTCTCGGCATTTTGGAGGAATTATGTTCGGATTTGGAAAAAAGAAAAAGCCCGAGCCGGTTTTTGTGGAGAACGAGCTCGGAAAATTCAAGCTTGTTGAAAATCATTCAAAGGTGAAAAGGGATGGCAAGAAAGTCGAGGTCGTGTATAGATATTACGACGGCGACGCCGTCTGGCACGGCGCGGAGAGCAAGATAAGCGCTACCGTGCGCTGCAACGGCGACCCGACGGGCGAAGCGGGCTTCAGGCGACTGAAATGGGCTGTCGAGAATTCCGCGGAGCTTGAAAAGCGGCTTATCGAATACACGCTGAACGATTTCATAGACCATGATAATCCGACCGCGCCGATAGAGATCTGGAGCTATCCGGATGACGACGAAGACCACGATGACGACGAAGAACCCGACCCAATGCCGCCGGAGGAGTTCAGAAAACACATTTCC
>JAIDPG010000317.1 GCA_029062865.1 Oscillospiraceae bacterium | reverse complement strand
ATAAACTTGCCCACATAAGGGCAGCGCGTTATCCGCGCGAACCGACACATCGCAACACCCCCACCGCAGTCCGCGCGAAGCGCGGACGGCGCAGTTCTTGAATTTTAAATTGAAATCAGGAGATAAAGAAACACAGGAGAGAAAATAAACTTATGAACAAAAGAAAATCAACCCTGATACTTGCTGACGGCACGGAGTTCGAGGGCTGCGGATTCGGCGCGGAGGGCGGCGTTATCGGGGAGATCGTGTTTACGACCGCGATGACGGGCTATCAGGAGACACTGACCGACCCGTCGTATTGCGGGCAGATAGTAACGCAGACTTTCCCGCTTATCGGCAATTACGGCGTGAATAAAATCGACCCCGAAAGCCGCGGCAGCGTGGTTTCGGGTTATGTTGTGCGCGAATTCTGCGAGGAGCCGAGCAATTTCCGCTGCGAGGGCGATCTTGACAGCTATTTAAAGGAGCTGAACATCGTCGGGATCTGCGATATCGACACGCGCAGACTTACTAGAATAATCCGCGAAAGCGGCGTTATGAACGGCGCTATCGTTTCGGGAGAATTCAACAAGGACGAGCTTCTGGAGAAGATACGCGCGTATAAGGTCGGCGAGGTCGTGCCAAAAGTTTCCGTCAAGGAAAAGGAGCTCTTCCCTGCCGAAAACGCGAAATTCAACGTCGTTTTAATGGACTACGGCTATAAATTCAATATCCGAAGAGAGCTTGTAAAACGCGGCTGCAATGTGACTGTTATGCCGTATAACGCGACCGCGGACGAGATAAAGGCGCTGAACCCGGACGGGATCATGCTGTCGAACGGACCCGGCGACCCGACGGACAACGCGGGAGCTATCGCGACGCTGCGTGAGCTTATCCCCGCGCAGATACCGACGTTCGGGATCTGCCTCGGACATCAGCTGCTGGCGCTCGCGAACGGCGCGAAAACCGAGAAGCTGAAATACGGGCACCGCGGCGGAAATCAGCCCGTGAAAGACATCGCGCTCGACAAGACGTTCATTACGTCGCAGAACCACGGCTACGCGGTCGTCGGCGAGAGCGTGCCGAAAGAAGTCGGCGCGGTGTCGCATATCAACGGCAACGACGGCACGTGCGAGGGCGTGCGCTACACAAACGCGCCCGCGTTTACGGTGCAGTTCCACCCGGAGGCGTGCGGAGGACCGCACGACACCTCATACTTGTTTGACGAGTTTATTAAGCTGATGGGAGGGAACGCGTAATGCCACTTAGACCCGATATTAAAAAAGTACTCGTAATAGGCTCGGGACCTATCGTGATAGGGCAAGCGGCGGAGTTTGACTACGCGGGAACGCAGGCTTGCCGCGCGCTGAAGCAGGAGGGTCTGGAGGTCGTACTGATAAACTCCAACCCCGCGACGATCATGACGGACAAGCATATGGCGGACAAGATCTACATCGAACCGCTGACGCTTGAAGCCGTTCAGCGCGTTATCGAAATTGAGAAGCCGGACAGCGTTGTGTCGAACCTCGGCGGGCAGACCGCGCTGACGCTTTCTATGCAGCTTGCCGAAAGCGGATTTCTGGAGAAGCACGGCGTGAAGCTGCTCGGCTCTAACCCCGAGACTATCCACAAAGCCGAGGACAGACAGGCGTTTAAGGACACAATGGAGGCTATAGGGCAGCCGTGTATCCCGTCAAAGGTCGTTGAGGAGCTTGACGACGCAATGGCGTTCGCGGAGGAGATCGGCTATCCGGTTATCGTAAGACCCGCGTTCACGCTCGGCGGCACGGGCGGCGGCATTGCCGAGACCCGCGAGGAGCTCCACGAAATAGCGACAAACGGACTGCGCCTCTCCCCTATCACGCAAATTCTTGTCGAGAAGTGCATTTCGGGCTGGAAAGAGGTCGAGTTTGAGGTTATGCGCGACCGCAAGGGCAACGTGATAACCGTCTGCTCTATGGAGAACTTCGACCCTGTCGGCGTTCACACGGGAGACAGCATTGTTGTCGCGCCTTGCGTAACGCTTGCGGATAAGGAGTATCAGATGCTCCGCACGGCGGCGCTGGATATAATTCAGGCGCTGGAGGTCGAGGGCGGGTGCAACTGCCAGTTCGCGCTTAAGCCCGACAGCTTCGAGTACGCGGTTATCGAAGTCAATCCGCGCGTTTCGCGCTCGTCGGCGCTCGCTTCCAAGGCTACGGGCTATCCGATAGCAAAGGTCGCGGCGAGGATCGCCGTCGGTTACACGCTTGACGAAATAATCAACCAGGTGACGGGCAAGACGTATGCTTGTTTTGAACCCGCGCTGGATTATATTGTCGTAAAATTCCCGAAGTGGCCTTTCGATAAGTTTGTTTACGCGAAGAAAACGCTCGGAACGCAGATGAAAGCGACGGGCGAGATCATGGCGATAGCGCCTAGCTTCGAGGCTGGAATGATGAAAGCAGTCCGCTCGATAGAGCTGAAAATGGACACGATGACGAAGAAAGAGTTTACGCTCCTGTCCGACGAGGAAGTGCTCAAAAAGCTCGAAGACGTGGACGTCGACCGCTCGTTCTGCGTATTCGAGGCGCTGAAGCGCGGGATTTCTATCGATAAGATTCACGAGATAACGAAAATAGACAAGTGGTTTATTTCCAAGCTGAATAATCTCGTGAAGCTGGAAAAATGGCTCGCGGACGGCGAACTCACTAAGGAAAAATACGACGCGGCGAAGAAGTACTGCTATCTCGACAGCACGATTGAGCGCATTTCGGGGCAGAAGCTCGCCGATAAGGGAATAGAGCGGCGGCTTGCGGTTTATAAAATGGTAGACACCTGCGCGGCGGAGTTCTCCGCGGAAACGCCGTATTTCTACAATACCTTTGATTACGAAAATGAGGCGGCGGAGTTTATCGAGGCGCACCCGACCGACAAGAAAAAGGTCATCGTTTTCGGAAGCGGTCCTATCAGAATAGGACAGGGCATCGAGTTCGATTACTGCTCCGTTCACTGCGTATGGACGCTGAAAGAGGAAGGCTGCGAAGCGATAATCTGCAACAATAACCCCGAAACCGTTTCCACGGATTTCGACACCGGCACGAGACTTTATTTCGACCCACTCACCCGTGAGGACGTTGAGGCGCTTGTCGCGACGGAAAAACCATACGGCTGCGTCGTGCAGTTCGGCGGGCAGACGGCTATCTCGCTTACAAAGCACCTGACGGAGCTCGGCGTGAGAATTCTCGGCACGCAGGCGGCGGACATCGACGCGGCGGAGGATCGCGAGCTGTTTGACGAGCTGCTTGAAAAGTGCGGAATTCCCAGACCAAAGGGCGAGACCGTTTTCACGACCGAGGAGGCGCTGAAAGCAGCGAACGAGCTCGGTTATCCCGTGCTGCTGCGCCCAAGCTACGTGCTCGGCGGGCAGAATATGATAATCGCGCACGGCGACAGCGACGTTTCGGAGTATATGGAGATAATTACGGCGACGGAGCTTGAAAACCCCGTGCTTATAGATAAGTATATGATGGGCACGGAGGTGGAGGTCGACGCTATCTGCGACGGCGAGGATTTTGTTATCCCGGGCATAATGGAGCACGTCGAGCGCGCGGGAATCCACTCCGGCGACAGTATCTCGATCTACCCGTGCCAGAACCTGTCAAAGCATATCGAAAAGGTGATAATCGACTACACGGAAAAGCTCGCCAAGGCGCTTCACGTCATTGGCTTGGTGAATATTCAGTACGTTGTGTACAACCACGAGGTCTATGTAATTGAGGTGAACCCGCGTTCTTCCAGAACCGTGCCGTATATCAGCAAGGTAACGGGCGTGCCGATGGTCGATCTCGCAACGAAAATTATCCTCGGGAAAAAGCTCAAGGATATGGGCTATCAAAGCGGGCTTTACCCGGCGAGCAAGTATGTCGCGGTAAAGGTGCCCGTGTTCAGCTTTGAAAAGCTGCACGACGTTGATAACCAGTTAGGTCCCGAAATGAAGTCCACGGGCGAGTGCCTCGGCATCGCGCGGACGTTCGGCGACGCGCTGTTCAAGGGACTTACCGCGGCGGGATATAAATTCTGCGATCACGGAGGAGTGCTGATCTCCGTGCGGGATTCCGACAAGAACGAGGTCATTGAGATAGCAAGCCGCTTTGAGGAGCTCGGCTTTACGATCTACGCGACGGGCGGCACGGCTTCGGTGCTCAACAGAAATATGATCGCCGCGAACCACGTTTACAGAATTCACGAATACAAGGAACCGAACGTTATCACGCTGCTTGAAAGCGGCGAGATAAATTACGTTATCTCGACAAGCGAAACCGGAAGAAAGCCGTCGCTGGATTCCGTCAGAATGAGGCGAAAGGCGGTCGAGCGCTCGATAGTGTGCCTCACGGCGATAGACACCGCCAACGCGCTGCTCGATTGCCTTGAAGCGCGGCGGTCGATAGCCGATGTTGAAATGGTGGACATAACCAAAATCTAGTTTTTGAAGTTTTTTCCGCCGCAGTCGGGAAAAACATCACAAAAAGGAAAAGCAAATGAAAATCGGAAAATTCCCCGTAAAGCGCACGTACAAGTTAGCGCGGATAATCAGCGACGCGCTGTCGCTGGTTGTCGCGTATGTAATCGTAAGCTCGACGATCCACTTCTTCCCGACCTATAAAATCACGGTAAACGAAATCCTTAATGAAGCGTGGCTCGCAGGCGATATGCGGCTGTTTTACAAGTACGAGGAGTCGCTGGCGTATCGGCAGTATACCGCGTGGATCTTCCCGGCGCTTGTAATTGCGGTTTTCGCGGCGTATCTGATACTCACGCTGACAAGCCGCAAGCTCGCGAAATATAACATAACGAAGCAGAACGCGCAGGCGGTTTACGATTGGTATGCATTCGCGGTGTCGCTATGCAAGCTGCCGATTTTGCTAGCGCTGCTGGACGCGATGTATATTGTGCATCAGAGGCTGATGTTCAATAAGGTGAGCGTGTTCAGCGTGCAGATGATTTTGTATGTTGTGCTGGTAGTGATAATAATTCGTCTGTCGGTGCATAGAATAAAGGCGATGACAAAGCCCGCGGCGAAGAAAGAGGAGAGCGGCGGGGTCAAGGCGAAGATTGTCGACGACAAGAGAGACGATGCTTAGCGTGATTTAACGCGTTTAGAGAAAAGCAACATCACGGCGGCGCATCATAGGCGCGTACCGACCGGAACAACAAACCCAGCGAAGTGTAAAATTCAAGAAAGAAAGTGAAGCTTTGCACTCGTAGTGGAGCGAAGCGAAACGGAGAGTGCGAAGCTTCGCTTTGCTAGCGCAGTCCGCGCAAAGCGCGGACGGAGCGGTTCTTGAATTTTAAATTTAAATAAGGAGAAAAGTATGTTTTATTGCGGGAAGTATCCTATACTTGAAAAAGAAACTTTGGCAAAGGGCGTTTATTCGTTTGTTATAGACGCGCCCGAGCTCGCGGACGAGGCGCAGCCGGGGCAGTTCGCGAATATCACCGCGCCGGGCTTTACGCTGCGCAGACCTATTTCGATCTGCGGAATAGATAGGGAGCGCGGAACGCTGCGGTTTGTGTTTGAGGTTCGCGGAAACGGCACGGAGGCTATCGCGTCGCTTGGCGAGGGAGAGAGCCTTGACGTGCTCGCGCCGCTTGGGAACGGCTTCCGTATTCCGGACGGGAAAAAGATAGTTGTCGTTGGCGGAGGCATCGGCGTGCCGCCGCTGCTCGGCGTTTCGCACGTTTCGCGGGAACTTTGCACGGCGATCCTCGGCTTCAGGGATTATTCTAAAATCATCTTGGAGGACGAGTTCAAGGAAAACGGCAGCGAAACAATTCTCTGCACCGACGACGGAAGCGTCGGACGGGAAGGCTTGGTGACATTGCCGCTCGCGGAGGTTCTCGAAAAGGGCGAGACAGCGGCGGTCATGGCGTGCGGTCCAACGCCGATGCTGAAGGCGGTCGTAAAGCTCTGCGAGGAGAAAAACGTGCCGTGCCAAGTCTCCTTGGAGCAAAGAATGGGCTGCGGAGTCGGCGCGTGCGTGGTTTGCTCGTGCATGACGGTGCGTGGCGGCAAGGAGTTTTATTCGCGGGTGTGCAAGGACGGTCCCGTGTTCAACGCGGAGGAGGTGAAGTTCGATGGTTGATATGAGCGTGAGAATAGCGGGCGTGGAGTTCCCAAACCCCGTGATTGCCGCTTCGGGAACGTATGGAAACGGCGAGTGCTACACGGATCTTTACCCGATTTCGAGATTGGGCGGTATCTCCTGCAAGGGAATGACTATCGAGCCGAAGCTCGGCAACCCGCCGCCGCGTATCGCGGAGACGTATTCGGGTATCTTGAATTCCGTCGGGCTTCAGAATATCGGTGTTCACGGGTTTATCGAGTATTATCTGCCTACTCTCAAGGAGGAGGGCAACGTGATAATCGCGAACGTCGCGGGGGCGACTGTCGATGATTATATCGCCGCGGCGGAGGCTCTCGACGCTTCGAGCGTTGATATGATAGAGCTGAACATCTCCTGCCCGAATGTCAAGGCGGGCGGGGCGACTTGGGGCGTTACTCCCGAGGGCGCGGGCGAGGTCACAAGGGCGGTTCGCAAGGCAACGTCAAAGCCGCTTATCGTAAAGCTCACGCCGAATGTCACGGATATTACGGTGATCGCGAAGGCGGTCGAGGCGGAGGGCGCGGACGCTGTCTCGCTTATCAACACGCTTCTCGGAATGAGAATTGATATAAAGACGCGCCGACCTATTCTCAAAAACAATATGGGCGGATTGTCGGGAGCGGCGGTTTTCCCCGTGGCGGTGAGAATGGTGCGGCAGTGCTACAAGGCGGTGAATATTCCGATAATCGGCATGGGCGGTATCTCAACGTGGGAGGACGCGATAGAAATGATGCTCGCGGGAGCGTGCGCCGTGCAAATGGGAACGGCGATTTTCTCTAATCCTTACGCGCCGCTTGAGGTCATCGACGGCATTGCGGAGTATATGGAGAAAAACGACATAAAGAGCTTGTCCGAGATAGTTGGGCAGTGCGAAGAATGGTGATCGGCTGATATGTGTTTTCCCGCCGAAGGCGGGGAAACATACATAAAATTAAAGCTTGGGTTTTAGTTGCAGGATAGGAAGTGTAAGTAAGATGATTTTTGGCAATCCCGACAGATTTGCGTTTTTGATTGATAAAGTCCCCGAGTGGAGCGCGGGCGGCTATGTGAACGGCTTGCTGTACGTTTACGTAAACGGCGAGGTGTTTCCGAAGGAGCACCGCAAAACCACGCTTTCAAGCGACCTTCGCGGGCTTCCGAACTACGCGTTCGCGAAGCTCCCGACGGACGAGCGGCTGTACGCGCTGAACGACGTTGCGCTCTTCGAGGAGCTGCGCAAGCTCCGCTACCCCGCCTACTTCGGCGAGGATAAGGAAGCGGACGATGATTACAAATTCGATATAGAATTGCGGGAGCTAAGCGACTGCGGCTATCATATATTCGCGATAAGCGACGGGCAAAACGCCCGCATTATCGTAGGATATTGGGTCGACCTCGAAAACTTTGAGTTTATGAATTCCATTAAGATAACCGCGGCGGAGTTTGCGGAAATACGCGAGAGGATCAGGGAGTATTATCGAAAGGAAATTCTTGGTGTGTAATTATGCTGTTTGGTGATCCCGAAAAATTTGCTTTTTTGATAGAAAAAGTCCCCGAATGGTCGGACGAGAGCTTTGCGAACGGCTTGCTGTATGTTTGCATAAACTGGGAGATGTTCCCGAAGGATCTGCGCAACACAACGCTCTCGGACGACCTGCAGTTTCTGCTTGACAAGGAGCATCCCTACGGAATGTTCTGTCTTGTGAACGACGAAAAGCTGTATGCGCTCTCGGATAAAGAGCTTTTCGCGGAGCTTCGCCTGCTGCGCTTTCCGATGTATTTCACCGAGAACGAGGACGCGGACGGGGACGACGATTATTGTCTGGATTTGGACGTGGACGACGATTATCGTTTTGATTTGGATCTGGTTGAGCTGGGCGACTGCCATTATCATCTCTTCGCGGTCAGC
>JAIDPG010000316.1 GCA_029062865.1 Oscillospiraceae bacterium | reverse complement strand
ATGTTGTCTTTATTATAACATATAAGTTGATTGTTGTCAACAGTTGATTACTGTAAACCGACATTCCCCCGCCTTCGGCGGGGGAATGTCAATATTTTTTATTTTACCGCGTTTGTAATGCACAATTCCACCAGCCGCCCCGCGAGCTCGGCGGCTTGCTCTATCGAGAGACCGTCCGGGTGGTTGTGCCACTCTAAGTACATATTGAAGAAGCCGCCTACGACGAACGGGGAGATGACCGCCGCGTTCGCGCCGTGGCGCTTGCAGAGCTGTTCGAGCAGCGTGTCCGTCATTCCCTTGATGACGTTTTTCAGCCTCGACATCAGCATACTTCGCATATCCACGCGCACGAGCTGGAAATAATAGCTGAACTCCACGGTGATGAGCGAATCCAGCCCTATGAACAGATCGTAAGCGCTTTGCCGAGGAGTTTTGCGGTCGATGCCCTCAACGAGCCTCCCGAGCGCCTCCACCAGATCCCCCTCGATCTCCTCAAGAATATCCGTTATGCTGTGGTAGTGGGTGTAGAACGTCCGACGGTTTACATTCGCCTCACGCGTAAGCTCGCTTATGCTTATCGAGGAAATGTCCTTTTCCTCCATGATCCTGAAAAGCGCCGCCTTTATCGCCTTTTTCGTGCGGATTACACGTTTATCAAAATCGTGCCGAGACGAAGCCTCGCTCATAACTCCCACCCCTTTATATCAAATTCATATCGAACTCCGGTCGAAATAAGCAACAACTGTGAATAATTATATTATAGCGCGTTTTCCCAAAAAAGTCAAGTATATTTTTCGCATCACAACAAAAAGCGTTCTCCCCGCAGGAAGCAGGGAGAACCGCTAAATATCTTCAATCAATCGACATCAGTCGAACAGCACAATTTTCCCGAGCCGCTTTGTCTCCCGAACATCAATAACCCGCTGGTTGGCGCTGCCTTTCCAGTGGAGCTTCGGGTCGAGCTGCTCCTTTACGAACCTGCCGTCGACAATAACGTCGCAATAGTCCGTGATTTCAAGCGCGCTTATTTCATCAAAGGTATAGCCAGTGTAGAGCCAGATCGTCTTTTCAGGGAAACGCTCGCGAGCCTTTTTCGCGAGTCTTGTTATCTCGGCGCGGTTTTGCGGGTGGAGAGGGTCTCCGCCGCTGAATGTTACGCCGTTTATGTAGTCGGGGCTAAGCTTTTCGAAAAGCTCCGCCTCCGCCGCCTCGTCAAACGGCAGCCCGCCTTCGATATCCCAAGTTATCGGATTGTGGCAGTCCTCGCAACGGTGCTCGCACCCCGCGACCCAAAGCACCGTCCGCAGCCCGTCGCCGTTGAGCATATCGTCGGTCGTTATGTTATGATAGCGCATTGCTTATTCCTTTTTCGTTTGTTTATTTTCACACAGTTTTCCCCGCCTACGGCGGGGAAAACATCACATTGATTTCCTGTCCGCGATCTCCGCCATTTTAGCGGCGTTGAGCCTTGTGTCGCCCTTTACTCTCGAATAGCTGAGATAGCCGTTCATACGGTCGATTTTCGTGAGGTTTTTGCTGCCGCACTTTGGGCAGACGTCCATTTCAAGCTGCTCGTAGCCGCAGTCGTCGCAGTACGCGAGCGAGAGGTTCACGCCCTCGTAGAAGCCCTTTTGCATCGCGCGGCGGACAAGGCTCTTTACAGCGCCCTTGTTGTAGTCGATAGGATAGCGCACATACTGAATTTTCCCGCCGTTGAACAGGTTCCAGAAGCGCTCCTCGCGATCCTGCTTCTCTATCGGCGTGATGTCCTCGGAAACGTGGCAATGGAACGAGTTCGACACATAATCGCGGTCGGAAACGTTCTCGACAATGCCGTATTTTCTGCGGAACTGCTGTATCTGAAGCCCGCAGAGGTTCTCGGCGGGCGTGCCGTAGATAGCGTACAGATGCCCGTCCTCCTTCTTGAACTCCGCGATGCGCTTGTTGATGAATTCCATTGTTTTCAGCGCGAAGCTTCCGTCGTCGGCTATGGACTTCTTGTCCGCTATCTGCTCAAGCTCGTTAAGCGCGGTTATGCCGAAACTCGCCGTAGCCGCCTTCAAAAGCGGCTTTATTTTATCGTGAATTCCGAGATGACCGCCGAGGAAGCCGCCCTCGCAGTACGCAAGCGGATTGGTGGAAGCCTTCATCTCGCCGAGATAGTCGTATGTCTTGCAGTGAATTTTTCTGATGAGATTGAGGTAGTAATCAAGCACCTCGAAGAAATCCTTGCCCTCCTGGACGGACTTCGCGTAGATCATCGGCAGGTGCAGCGACACCGCGCCGATGTTGAAGCGACCGATAAAGATCGGCTCGTCCGCGTCGTCCGCGGGCTCCATTCCGCCGCGCTCGTACCACGGGGAGAGGAACGCCCGGCAGCCCATCGGGCTTATGATCTTGCCGTATTTCTTGTACATCGAAGCAACATAGCCTTCACCCGTAAGCGACAGCCAATCCGGGTACATCGCCTTCTGCGAGCACGCGATGCCCGCCTCGAACACGTCCTCGAGCTCGCCGCCCGGACCGTGCAGCTTTTCGTCGTACAAAAAGACGATTTTCGGGAACAGAACGGGCTTTTTGCAGGTTTTCTTGCCTTGACCGTTCTTGCGCACCTCAAGCATCAGAATGCTCGCCATTTTCGCGAATTTCCCGGTGCCCGTGCCCGCTGTCATCGTAATGAACGGATAGTCGCCGCGGCTTGAGCTTACGGAGTTGAACTTATACTCCCACCCCTGGAAGCCCTGTCGGAAGTCCGTTTCAACGTCCTTCATCGCTTCTCTGTCCGCGATTTCATCAGAAACGCCGAGACTCTTGTAGCGCTCGAACTGCTTATCATAAGTCTTCTGCGCGTAGGGTTCAAGCAGAATATCAACGCTCGCGACCGTAAAGCCGCCGTACTGCTGCGAAGCCGCCGCCAGCGTCACATCGCCGATAACGTCAAAAGCCACCGCAAGGGTTTTCGGCTCGTTATACCAGAGATTGCCCATCTCAAAGCCGCCCTCCATGACGCTCTTCATATCAAAAAGGCAGCAGTTCATCGTGTCACGGCGCGCACTCATATCGTGAACGTAAATGTACCCGTCACGGCAGGCCTGAAGCTCCTCGGCGGTCATAAAGAATTTCTGATAGAGCTCCTTGTTCAGCTCGTTGAAAATAAGCGAACGCTTGGTCGAAACCAGCGCGGAATCCGAGTTGGAGTTCTCCTTGTCGCCAATGTACATAATCGACTGCGACTTAACGTAAACCTCGTCGAGCATATGCACGAAGTCCTGCTTGTAGTTGCGGTAG
>JAIDPG010000315.1 GCA_029062865.1 Oscillospiraceae bacterium | reverse complement strand
GGCTACAACACCAAGGAGCTTGTCGCGATGTGCGGCGAACACGGCTTCGGGTTCGAGCGCACGGCGTATCTTCTGATTTTCGGCGAAATGCCGACTCCCGAGCAGACCGAGAAATTCAAGAGCATTCTCGGCGAGTGCCGCTGCCTGCCGACAAACTTCACGCGCGACGTTATTATGAAAGCGCCCAGCAAGGATATTATGAACTCTATGACGAGAAGTATACTAACGCTCGCGTCTTACGACAGCACAACTCTTTCGGGTGACTTTGCGGACAGCCTTTATCAGTGCTTTTTACTGATCGCGCGTTTTCCGATGCTCGCAGCGTATGCTTATCACGCGTACAATCACTATGAAAACGACGAGAGTATGTACATTCATCGCCCCGATCCCGCACTTTCGACCGCCGAAAATCTGCTGTTGATGCTCCGCCCGGACAAGACCTACACCGAGCTTGAGGCGAAGGTGCTCGACGTGGCGCTTATGCTTCATATGGAACACGGCGGCGGAAATAACTCGACGTTTACAACGCGCGTTGTAACGTCCTCGGGTTCGGACACATATTCGACGATCGCCGCGGCGATGTCGTCCCTAAAAGGTCCGAAGCACGGCGGTGCTAACATCAAGGTAATGGAAATGATGAAGAATATCCGCGAGAACGTCAAGGACACGAAGGATTACTACGAGGTGAGCAACTATCTCGCGAAAATTCTCGCGGGCGAGGCGTTTGACCGCAAGGGGCTTATCTACGGCATGGGACACGCCGTATATTCGCTGTCCGACCCGCGCGAGCGCATTTTCAAATCCTATGTTGAAAAGCTCGCGGCGGCGAAAAACCGCGAGGACGATCTGTTGCTTTACAAATACGTCGAGGACGCCGCGCCGAAGCTTATTGCGCAGAAGCGCAAGATCATGAAAGGCGTATCGCCGAACGTCGATTTCTACAGCGGCTTTGTATATGAAATGCTCGGTATCCCGAGCGAACTGTACACGGCGATCTTCGCGATTGCGAGAATTGTCGGCTGGAGCGCGCACCGTATGGAGGAACTCAGCAACGCCAGCAAGATAATCCGCCCGGCGTATATGAGCGTTATGAAGAAGATTGAGACTTCCGAAGACCCGGACGAAGAATAAAACGTATTACGACAGGTAAGCCTTGGCTTGCCTGTCATTGTTATACATTTCGGGAATTTATTAGTGAAATGGTACAATATTTATGAGGTGAGCTATCCTTATGGATTCTTTGAAGATAAAAAAAGTGGACAAAGGTACAGATATGGCTGATAAACTTATCGGTTTTGTTGAGAATATCTCATGGGAAGAGATAAAAGAACATATGCTGGAAGTGCTTCGGGTATGGGAGTTTACGGATTGGGAAACTCCGTTTGCGGCAATTGTAAACGGTGAAATAGTGGGAATGGCCACTATTATGAAGACAGACTATTATCCGCTGCCCGATATACTTCCGTGGATATCAAGTGTCTTTGTGGCGGAAGATTATCGCGGATACAGGATTAGTGAAAAGCTGATCGCCTTTGCAAACGAGTACGCAAAAGAAACCGGATTTGATAAAACATATATCCCATCGGAACATATTGGTTTGTATGAAAAGTATGGATATCGTTATCTTAGGGATATTGTAAATTACGGCAACGGAACAGACAGGTTGTATGTTAAAGAACTAAGAAGATAATGTAAATTCATCAAAGTGTTATTAGGCGAAACCTTTAGAAAAATTTTGTTTATTTTTTACAAAACACTTGAAAAATTTTTCAATATGTTGTATAATATATAATGTAGATGTATATCTGCGTAAAAATTATGTTGAAAGGGTGCGCTCGTATGCTGAACGAGAAGGTTACTGTTGTTATTTGCGGGAAGAATTACAGATTGAGAACGGACAACTCACGGCAGCTTTTTGCTGCCGCTGCAGACGTTGATATGAAAATATCCGCGTACTGCGATAACGATCGTAATATGCGAAAAGAGGACGCGGCGGTACTGGCGGCGCTGGACTGCTATAACGATCTTAACGAGCTTAAGACAAAATACGCTCAACTGACCTCGGAGGTCGGAACGCTCACCAAATCCATAGAACAGGCAAACGCGGCTATCGAGGAAAACAAGAAGCTCAAGGAGGACGTGGCTTCGCTTAAAAACGCGAAGGACGAGCTTGCGAAGCTCACAAAGCGTTTCTCGGAGCTTGAAGGCAAAAACGAGCAGCTTGCCGAAACGCTGAAGGAAGCGAACGCCAAGGCAGCGGAATGTAATTCTCTCAAAAAGGAAGCCGACGAGGCGAAGAAGGTTTCCACCGAGCTCACGAAAAAGAACGATCAGCTCTCAAACGCCGCGAAGGACAGCAAAAAGGAGCTTGACGAAATGAAAAAGCAGCTCTCCGAAAAGGACAAGCGCATAGCCGAGCTTTCGGGCGAGCAGAATAAAGTCGTCAGCGTTGGAGCGGAAAATAAACGCCTCATAGAAAAACTCGAAAAGGCGGAGAACTTTGAGGAGGCGTTCCACCGCGAGCAGAAGCGTGCCGAGGACGCCGAAAAGGAGCGCAACGCGCTGAAATCCGCCAAGGAGCAGCTTGACAAGACCGTCGCGGAATATAAAACCCAGATCGAGCAGCTTTCAAAGGAAGCAAGCGGTGGCAAATCCGCGGAGCTCGGCACTTTAAAGGAAGAAAACAACGCACTAAACAAGCTGCTCGCCGAGCAGAAGGCGAAGCTGGTTGAATACGAAAATCTCGCGGAGGCAAACGCGCAGCTCAACAAGACAGTCACGGGGCTTCAAAATCAGCTTGAAGCGATGCAGGAGAGCGGAAACTCCGACGAAGAAAAAAAGCTGCGCGAGGAGCTTGCGGCGGCGAATTCCAAAAACAGCGAGCTGAACAAGGATTTCGAGGAGCTTTCAACGGCTTACGA
>JAIDPG010000314.1 GCA_029062865.1 Oscillospiraceae bacterium | reverse complement strand
TGGAGTTGTCGCCGTATTTTTCCTTGCTCTCGGCAGCCTCCTTATCCGTTAAACCGAATTTCTTCATACTTTGTTTCCTTTCGTGAGAAAATATTTTCTGTATCTTCCCCGCTCCGCGGGGAAAATACGTGGGTTTCTTTTATATTCTTCCCCCGCCTGCGGCGGGGGAAAACCCGCGGGTTTTGTGTTTGTGTGTTCTCCCCCGCGGGAAATAACTAACGACTATCCGCTATTAACTAACAACTACTTCACATAATAAGCCGTTCTCACTCCCGCTCATCTTGAACGCCGCGCCGTTTTTCAGCTCCACGGCGCTGCCTTTGGGAACAAGCCGCCCCGAAGGCGACAGCATTCCGTCGATGTTTTTGTTGACCAAAAGCGTCATTCCATTATAATTCGTGACATAAGCGCTTATCTCCGTGTTCGCCTTTTCGTCGTTGTGGACATTTGAGAACACGTGCCAGTCGTAGAGCGGCATATTGTTGTATACTGCCAGCTCGCCTTTGTCGCGGAAAACGCCCTTTCTGCCGCGCATTTCGCTCTTGAACAGCAGCGTCGTGATCTGCCCTTTAACTCGCGTTCCGCAGAACGGACAGACGGGCTTCGACACGTCGCGTAAGATAAACCACTGCTTTTCGCATTGCGGGTTGGCGCACGGCACGAGCTTATCCCACGCCCTGAGCAGCTCCCGCTCCCATTCCATCGCCGTCGGTCGCTCCGACGGATCGTGAAGCCCCTTGACGAACGCCCGCGAGAACAGCTCCTCAAGTCCTCTCGAAAGAGATTGTATCGTTACTTTTAAATCGGGCGGGCGGTTTGATGTGTCGTTCGGGTCCTCGATGAACGTCGCGCGTTCGCCTAAGCCCAGAAAATCATCGTGCTCCGCGTCGTTCGGATCGTAGATCTTCGGTCCTATAAGCGGGTGACGGAAGAACAGATACTCGTAGATCAGCACGGGCAGCGCGTGCAAGTCCGTCTGCACACAAGGCAGAGCGCGGCGCGGGTCGTTGAAGTCCAGCCCCAGCGTCGCGAGAACCTCCGGCGCTATGTAGCCGCGCGTTCCCACAACCTCGGGAGCGTACTTGTTCGGCACGACAAGACTGTCTATATCGATAACCACCGAAGCGCCCGTCCGCGGGTCTATCAGCACGTTATTGCACGACAGATCCGAGTGCGCGAGCCCCGCCTGGTGCATTCTCCTCACCGTCCGCGAAAGCCCTATCGCAGTTCCAAGCATTGTACGGAAGCTCCCGCGCTCTGCCGGGGACAAATACTTGCGGTTTCGCCCGGTGAACCAGTTCGACTTCTTGTCCTTGCCCTTCAAATTCAGCACCGCCGAAGCGTCCGCCCCGAAGAAAAACTTCTGCGGGTACGTCGGGCAGACTATCCCGAACTGTGGCTGCTTGATAATCGCCAAAGGCCAGCAGAACCGCTGCCTGAAATAATCCGCGGTCTTTTCCGTGTTCCCGACCGCCCCGCCGTCCGCTTCGGAAAGCGTCGGGTTGTAGATCCCGACTATCGTCCGAATTCGATCCTGAATTCGCGGGTCGGCGGCGTTCTTCGGGTCGTTGAAAAACTGCACCGCGTAGCGCTTATCGGGCGTGAAAAACGTGTGCTTCATTCCACCGCGCGGCGCGTTCGCGTCGTAAACATATTCGATTGTATTGCCGTTTTCAAGCACGGCTGATAATATCGTCCCAGATTGCATGATTTTGATTTTTAATTAAATTTTCAAAATTCCGTCACCGATATTGCTCTGCGCTACGCTTCGCTCCGAGCGATACCGCTGACGGAACCGGTCACGATTTTCTTCGAAAATCGTGACACTTTTTGAAATTTACTTGTCTCCTTTGCGTTGCTGTAATATATAACGCGCTTAAAATGCGCCGCCATCAACAACCAGCTACTAAAAACTATAAACTAACAACTACCAGAGTTCGATCGTCAAATGAACCTCTCTCGTTATAATTATCAAGCCACACGCGAAGCCTCTGCTCGGGCGTGTCGCCGATGTTCATTCTGAACGCCTCAAGCGAGTGGCAGCGCAGCATCTCGCGCTTGTCCCACAGGGCGTTTATCGCGTCGTCCGTCTTGTCCGCGAGCAATTGCTTCGCGTATTGCAGCGCGACGCTCTTCTGGCTGAGCGAAACGCTCTTGAAGCGTATCGGCGCGGGGTCCTCGCCGTCGCCGAGCTTTCCCGTCATCGGGAGAACGCCGTTCAGGCACAGGTCGAGATACAGCCGCTTCATCATCGGCATTGACGGGAAATAATCGTCCGCCACGCCGTCGCTCATCAGCATTATTGTGTCCGAGCTTCCGCGCGAAATTCGCGTCTTTGCCCCAATCGCCTCCGGGCGAGAATTCTTCTCGGATAAAAAATCCGTCTCGCCCGAAAACGCGCCGCTGTCAGCTTCGCCCATAAGCTTTAAGCAATGCTCCGAGCTCTCCTTGCTGTCGACCGCGCAGATGCAGCCGTCGCCTATCTGAACGCACGCCATAAAGCACTCACGCTTGCCGTTTATCTCAAGAGGCACTATCGCCGCCGCGAGGAACGTTGTGTACAGATCCGACAAAACGGGGTTTCTTCCCAGAGCCTTCTCGTAAACGTCCTTGTGCTCTCCCTTGCAGAGCTCGTCAAGCGTCTTTTGCTGCGCTGCGAAAGCCTCTCTGGCCGACTGCTGGACAAGCGGAGCAATTCTCCCGCAAGCCGCCATAAACTCCGCGGATTTCAGATCCGCCGCCAGCCCCGACTTTATCTCGGGCTTATCCTTGAAGAGCTGAGCTAAGCTTTCCTTAAGATACGCCGCCGCGGTCTCGCTCGCGACGCGCGAGCCAATTCTCGAAAGCGGCTTTGAGCCTGCGCCGTCGCAGACCACGACTATCGCGCAGTCGTCGGTGTGAGCCGTCTCGAAATAATCGTCGCAGTTCGTGCCCTCGTGCTTGTGCTTTTTCCCGCGCACTCTAGCGCCGTAGATTTTCGCGAAGCCCGCGTCCGTGCTTTTCTCGTGGAACTCGGAGTGCATTTCCGTGCCGTCGTCCGCAATTTCCTTATATTGCCAGACCGAAGCCGTGTGCTCCATGACCTCCATATCCGAAAGCGGCTTTGGGGGCGGTTCGGGAGCGGGTTCTTCGAGCTTTATCGGGTTTTGAGGAAGCTTCGGGCGCTTTTTCGTCTTGCTGTCGGGAGTTTCGGGTTTCTCGGGATTTTCGGGAGCTTCTTCGGCTTTCGCCTTGGTCTCCAGATAATCCTTCGCGGACATTATGCCGTTTTTCTGCTGAGTCTCATTGAGATCGTCAAAAGTAATCGAAAGCTGTCCCTCCAACAACTCGGAGGAGGTGTTCTTATCATCAATCATTGAATTTACCTAAATAAACTAAGAGCCTAAAGGTGTTTTCCCGCTGTGCGGGGAATTACGGCACGATAACAAAGCCCTGCGGAGGCGGCGGGAGCTCGACCGGGTCGCCGGGCTTCGCGTCGATGCTCTTGGAGGTCGCCTTGATAGAGCTCGAAACCCACGCGAAGAACTGCGCCATATCGCCCGCCGTGAGGTTGTTCATCATCAGCACGTTGTTTGTGATCTTCTTGAGCGTGTTGGCGTTCGCGTTTGCGCCCGCGCCGCACGCGATGATATTCCCCGTGGAGACCTGCCGGATGGCGTCAATGCCGTCGTCGATGTTGTCCGTCGGCGCGCCGTCCGTCATCAGGAACACGAGCGGCTTCCAGTCGCCCTTTTGCGTCTCCGAGGACGTGCGCACCTCGGTTTTGATACAGTCCGCGAGCACCGTGAGTGCCCCGCCCAACGCCGTAGCGCCGCCCGCCTGAAGCTGCGGCTCCTTAAACAGCATAAGCTCCGTAAGCGGACTTATCTGCCGCGCGCTGCTGTCGAACGTGATTATCGACAGAAACGCCGTCTCCAGCGCCTGCGGGTCGCCTTTAAGCTCCGCTATCAGCGTCTTTATCCCTTGCTTTACCGCCTCAATGGGCTCGCCCGCCATAGAGCCGCTGCAGTCCAGCAGCAGATAAACGGGCAGTCTTCTGATGTAATCGGACATTTTGAACCTCCGTATGTTGAATTTTAAGAAAACGGCAATCCCGCTTCACGCCTCTTTCCCCGCCGGCGGGGAAAGAAGTCTGTAAGTCGGCGTTTCCTTGTTTTTTCGCAATATATAACTTCTCAATATACATTATAACTCTTTTTTAGCACAAAGTCAATAGTTAAAACAAAATTTACCGCAAACGGGGTTGATTTTTTTGGCAATTTATGTTAAAATATAGACAACGTATAATCTTTAACAGGATAAGTGTAAAATTTCAAGTCTGCGAACGATTGGCTTGAAAATATGTTAAAATATTTCTTAGAGCGCTGTGAGAGTAAAGCGCCGCGAGCTCGCCGAAAGGGGGAAGTGAAAATAAAGATCGCCGAAATAAAAGAAGTCCTCCGCACGCTGAAAACCAAGGACGGCAGGCGGGAGTTTTATAATAAGCACAAGCCGATGGTGCTGTATATCCTGTTCGGCGTCGGCACGACGATAATCTCCCTCGGGAGCTATGTCGTGCTGCGAATTCTCTTCCCGGACGCCGCGAGCGCCCCGAAATGGCTTTCGTGGATCTACAAGATCACCGCGATGTTCAACATCGACAGCAACACGCTTTTCCCGGTGCTCGCCTCCTGGATCTTCGCGAATTTGTTCTCGTTTTTTATGACGAGAGTTTACGTTTTCGACAGCCAGGCGCACAGCTTCTGGCGCGTGATGCTGGAGCTCGCAAAGTTTTTCGCCTCGAGAATAGCGACGCTTATCGTCGATATGCTGATAATGTTCCTGCTCGTAGACCTCCCGCACCTGCACGGCGGCTTCTACGAATTCTGCGCGAAGATCTTCTCTAATCTTGTCGTGCTGATCTTGAATTATATTCTGAGCAAGATTTTTGTCTTTAGGAAAAAGAAGCCGAAGAAGAAAAAAAGTGAATGAGAAATTTCGGTGTTAAGCGTTCCCGCTTGATGCCGAAAGTTATATAACAATCGTTAACGCAAATATTTTGAAAGAGGTAAAACGCGATGGCAAATCAGTTCAACTGTCCGAACTGCGGTGGGGCTTTAAACATTGATCCGCACGGTTCAACAGTGGAATGTCCTTTCTGTGGAAGCCGTTTTCCGTTGTCGGAGCTGCTGGGCGAATCGGATAGCGTAAAGATCGAACGGATACGGCGCGATGTCGAACTCGGGCGGCAAAATCTCGAGCTTGAACGGATGCGTCAAGCCGAGGCGGAAATTGAGCGCACGGAGACCGCCAAAAAGAGCGTTCTCGGCAAGGTCGCCATGGTTATCGCCGTTATCTCATTGATGATGTGCATTTCTGCGTTTGTTCAAGGCGCGCTTCTTGTCGGGTGTATTGCCGCGGCGCAGTTTGTGCTGCTTTTGGTGACTTTTTTGATGGGTCAGCAGATCATTTCCGTTAAGAATAAAAAGCTGCTTGTTCTTCCGTTTGCACTTGCGCTTTTATTGTACGCTCCGTTTTCTTACTCGGTCGCTTCAAGCAAGGTCTTTAATCCCCCAAGCAGCAATGAGATCATAGCCTGGGACGAGATCGTTCTCGGCGATCGTCTTCCGACGATAAATTCCGACAGCGGCTATGTGTCGAAAAACACCCGAAAAGACCTTATGATGAACGTTTACAATGTTCCGCTGAAACAATACTACGATTTTGTAGAAGGCTGTAAAGATCTCGGATTTACCGTTGACGGAAAAGAGGAAGAAAATTCCTATATTGCTTCCGCGGATGACGGGTTCATGCTGCGGCTGCATTACAGGACGCTGCACGACGGTATGGTGGTTATTGAGCTTGCAGCCCCGAATTAAGCATCAAAAATAAATGCGCGGTCGAACGATTTCGCTCGGCCGCGCATTTTTTAATTATTTCTCGATCTGATAAGCTCGGCGTAAAATCCGCCCTTTTCAAGCAGCTCAAAGTGCGTTCCCTGCTCGACGATATGCCCCGACTTCATCACGAGAATGCAGTCCGCCTCGCGGATCGTTGACAGGCGGTGTGCCACAACGAAACTCGTGCGCCCTTGCATCATCTTGTCGAAGGCGTTTTGTATCTTCATTTCAGTTCTGGTGTCGATAGAGCTTGTCGCCTCGTCAAGGATAAGCATCGGCGGCAGCGCGAGCATTACTCTCGCGATCGACAGCAGCTGCCTCTGCCCCTGCGAGAGTTCCGCGTCGTTGGTAATAACGGTGTCGTAGCCCTGCGGGAGACGCTTTATAAAGCCGTGCGCGTGCGCCGCCTTTGCCGCGGCTATTATCTCGTCAAGCGAAGCGTCGGGCTTGCCGTAGCTGATGTTCTCGCGCACCGTGCCCTTGAACACCCACGTCTCTTGAAGCACAATGCCGAAGCTCCGCCGAAGGCTGCTGCGCGTGAGCTCTTTGATAGGCTCGCCGCTTACGCGAATTTCGCCGTCCACAACGTCGTAAAACCGCATCAGGAGATTGATGAGCGTCGTTTTGCCGCAGCCCGTCGGTCCTACGATAGCGATGTGCTGACCGCTTTTTACGTTCAACCGAAGATCCTCAATAAGCGGCTTTGACGGCGTGTAGCAGAAGTCCACGTTGTCGAGCTGTACGTTTCCGTCGCAGCTTTCGAGCGTCTTTTTGTCGCTGTCGGGGCTCTCGGCGGGCTCGTCGAGCAGCGCGAATATTCTCGCCGCCGAAGCAAGCGCGTTCTGAAGCTCCGTCACAACGCCGGAGATCTCGTTAAACGGCTTTGTATACTGATTAGCGTACTGCAAAAAGCACGACAGATCCCCGACGGTAAACCCGCCGCTCACCGCCTTGACGGCGTTCAGCGCGCCGAAAATTCCCACGCCCGCGTACACAAGCGAGTTCACGAACCGCGTGCAGGGATTGGTAAGCGCCGAGTAAAACTGCGCGAGCTTTCCGCAGACGTTCAGGCGCTCGTTAATCTCGCCGAAGCGCTCCTCGGCGGCGCTTTCAAACCCGAACGCCTTCACGAGCCGCTGCCCGCCGATGTGCTCGTCGATATATCCCGTAAGCTCGCCCTTAATCGCGGACTGCTCCTTGAATTTGTTGAAGCAGAGCCGCGAGATCACTGCTGCGACCGCGAAGGACAGCGGCGTTATGCAGACGACCACGAGCGTGATCTTCCAGTTCAGCGACACCATAAACACTAAAGTGCCGATTATCGTCACAACGCCCGTGAACAGCTGCTGAAAGCCCTGCAGAAGCCCGTCCGAGACCGCGTCCACGTCGTTTACGACGCGGCTGATTATGTCGCCGTGGGAGTTCGCGTCGATAAAGCTCAGCGGCAGATCTTGCAAATGCCGGAAAATGTCGGAGCGAAGCGCCTTGACGGTCTTGTGCGTAATCAAATTCGTCAGCAGATACATCAGCCATTGCAGCACCGCCGCGACGGGAATGATCGCCGCTATCGTTATCAGAATAGGCAGCATTTTCTCGAAATCCGTCGTTTCGCCTATGCAGTCGATCGCTCTGCCCACCAGAACCGTGGTGTAAAGCGACAGCAGAACGCTCCCCGCCGCGCAGATAATAGCGCCGATAACCGCGGGTATCTGCCCCTTGATATATCTCAAAACCCGCAGAAGAGCGCCCTTCTTGCCTTTGTTTTCCATTATAAGCCGCCCTCCCGTTCCTGCTGCTGAAGCTCCTCCTCGGAGTATTGCGTCGCACAGATTTCGTGGTAGACCGCGCACGTTTTGAGGAGCTCCGCGTGAGTTCCGATGCCGACCGCCGCACCGTCGTCCAGAACGATTATCTTGTCCGCGTGCATTATCGAGTTCGCCCTTTGCGAGACGATGACCGCCGTCACGCCGTCAAGTTCCTTAAGCGCCGCGCGGAGCTTTGCGTCCGTCGCGTAATCAAGAGCGCTGGAGCTGTCGTCAAGGATAACTATCTCGGGGCTTTGCGCGAGCGCCCTCGCGATAGTCAGCCGCTGCTTCTGCCCGCCCGAAAAGTTCTTGCCGCCCTGCAAAACGGGCGCGTCAAGCCCGCCGTCAAGATTGTCCGTAAACTCCTTTGCCTGCGCGGCTTCGAGGGCTTTTTGTATCTGCTCGTCCGAGATGTCGCTTCGCCCCATTGTCATATTCTCGCGGAGCGCCCCGGAAAGGAGCTCAGCGCGCTGCGGAACTATCCCGACAAGCCGCCGAAGCTCCGCGGTCGGATAATCGCGGACGTTCGCGCCGTTTATCAGGACTTCCCCGCCGCCGCAGTCGTAAAAGCGGCAAAGCAAGTTCACAAGCGTGGTTTTTCCCGAGCCCGTGCCGCCGATGACCCCAAGCGTCTCGCCGCGGTCCAGCGTAAACGACAAGCTCTCAAGCGAGTTTTCCCCGCCGGAATAGGAGAAGCTCACGTTTCTGAACTCCACCGCGGGCGCGTTTTTGTCCTGCTTTGGAGAACTCTCCACTTCCGCAATTGAACTTTTCGTGTCAAAGATCTCGTTAATTCGCGCCGCGGAAGCCGCCGCTTTTGTGAAAATAGTCACGAGATTAGCGACAACAACAAGCGCAAGCGAGATCTGCGTCATATAATTTACAAGCGCGATGACGTTTCCCTGAGTCATTCCGTCGATTTTCAAGTCCGTGAACTTCGCGCCGAAATACACGATGAGGACATACGCCGCGTTCACGGCGATGAGGATAAGCGGGTTTAAAAGCGCGTTTATCCTGCCCGCCTTTACGGCGAACTCGCGGTATTCCTCCGCGGTCTCGTCAAAGCGCTGCTTCTCGTGCTCCTGCCGCGAAAACGCCCGAACGACGCGCACGCCGTCCAAATTCTCGCGCGTTATCCGCGAAATGCCGTCAAGCGAACGTTGCTGCTTTTTGAAGAGCTTAACGGTCGCCTTCATAATCGGGAACATCACAAACACTATGATTATCATCGCGCCGAGAAATATCAGCGAAAGCCGCGGCGAAAGCGTGAAGCTCATAACCGCCGCGCCGATCACAAGAAACGGCGCTCTGACGACAAGTCGGATAAGCATCGCGACGGCGGTCTGTATCTGGTTTACGTCGTTGGAGATCCGCGTGACAAGCGCGGGCGTGCCGATCTTGTCAAGCTCGGCGTAGGACAGCGTGTTGATGTGCGCGTAAAGATCGCGTCTCAAAGCCGTTCCCACGCCCTGCGACGCGACGCTTGCCATATACTGGCACACCAAAGCGCACGAAAGCCCGAGCGCCGCCAAAAGAAGCAAAATCAGCCCGTGCTTTAAGATATAATCGTTGTCGCCGTTTTTAATGCCCACGTCGATTATCTTCGCCATAACAAGAGGCACGATAAGCTCGAAAATCGCTTCGGTCAGCTTGCAGAGCGGACCTATCGTTACATTCAGCTTGAACTCTTTCAAATATCTCGCAAGTTTAAACAATTCATCACAACCTTGATTATGCCGTTTTCCCCAGAGCGACGAAGTCGCGGAGCAAGCAATGAGCGTTCGCGCGTAACGCGAACGCCATTGCGTTGAACAAACGGCGAAGCCGTTTGTTCAACTGCGCCTATGGCGGGGAAAACGGTTTGATTAGAGTTATTCGCCCGGCTTTTCCAACGGCGCGATATTCGGCTGGGAGGGCTGAATGCTGTTCATCGAGCCGTTGATGTTCGCACGGAGGACTTTGATATTGTTAATATCGCTCGCGAGAAGGTTTTCTATTCTTGAAAGCATTTTGTCCGCGAACTCGTTTGTAGAAACGCGGAGATCCGTCGAGCGGTTCTGCGCCTGGCTGATTATCTCCGTCGAACGGCGACGAGCCTCTTTCATAATGTCGCTGCTTTCGATAAGCTCCTCGCGGCGCTGCTCCGCCTTGCGCACGATGACCTCCGCCTCGTGCTTCGCCTCGGAGATGATGTTGTTCTTGTCCTGAACGACGTTCTGCGCCTGCTTTATCTCGGTCGGCAGGGCTATGCGGATATCCGCGACGATCTCAGCCACTTTATCCACGTCGATCATGCTCTTCTTACCGAACGGAACGCGCACGGCGTTGTGGATAAGATCCTCCAGCGCGTCAATCAAATCTTCAATAGAGTAATTGTTTTCCATTTTAATATCTCCTTTTCTGCTCATTACTATTCGGCTATTCGTCGTTGTGTTGATTTTTTCGTTAATCGTCAAGCCCGCGTTTTTTAGCGGCTTCCTCTCGCTTGCGCTCGAACTCTCGTTTCAGCTTTCGGCTTATGTCCTCGTGGATTATTGAGGGCACATATTTCGACAGATTCCCGCCGAACATCGCGACCTGCTTCACCATACTTGACGAAATAAACGTAGTATTCGCCGTCGCGGGGATAAACACCGTTTCGGCGCGGGGGTTCAGATCCTTGTTCGTGTGCGCCATCTGGAACTCGTACTCAAAGTCCGACGTCGCGCGAAGCCCCTTTACGATAACGTCCACGTCATGCTGCTTGAAGTAATCGGCGAGCAAGCCGTCGTAGCTGTCGATCTCGACGTTCCCAAGCCCCGCCGTGACGCGCGAAAGCAAGTCAACGCGCTCGGGAATAGAGAAGCTGTAGGTTTTCAGCGGGTTTATCAGCACGACAACGATAAGCTTGTCAAACATCGTCGAGGCGCGCTGTATAATATCCAAATGCCCGTTTGTTACCGGGTCGAAGCTGCCGGGATAAATTGCGGTTTTCATATTGCGTTATTCCCCCTGTATATTGTCATCTTGGTCAGGCTTCCTGTAAACGGAAACACTCGTCGTTCCGTGCCGCAAGACCTTATCGATCTCCCACCCGTCCAAGCTGTGCGGCAGAACACAGTCCTTTTCGTGCTCGCAGAGTATCACGCCGCTGTCGTTCATTTTCGGGAAAAGAAGAGGCAGCGCTTTTTGTATCAGCCTGCGCTCATACGGCGGGTCGAGCAGCGCGATGTCGAACTTCACCTTTGCCGACTTCAGAAACGCCGAGAACGGCATATTAACGATATGCGACTGCTCCGAAAAGCCCGTGTGCTCCGCGTTTTTCTTGACTACAGCTATCGACTGCGCCGCGCTGTCCGCGAAATAACACTCCGCCGCCCCACGCGAAAGCGCCTCAATGCCGAGCTGCCCACTCCCCGCGAACAAGTCCAGCACCGTCCTGCCCTCTATCTCAAACTGTATCGCGCTGAAAATCGCTTCCTTGACGCGGTCTGTCGTCGGGCGAACAAGATCCGCCCCCTCGACCGTCATCAATTTGCGCCCGCGCGCCGTTCCCGTAATAACTCTCATTCTTTCTCTCCCCGCTCTTTATCCGCTTCAAACAGAACCGCCGCCATAAGCTCGATCATCCTGCGGTTTTCTTCTTTCATACAAAACTCGCTTTCGGGCGTGCTTTCGGTATCGCGTGTCAATATCCTTTCGCAGCACGGTATCATTTCTCGAACGTGAACAAAATTTGCAATGACCGCGCCCTCGGCTATGAACATCTTATCGCTTTCATCGGGCTTTGGGGTTACGGGCGCATAAAAGCCCCACTCCTCGTCGACCGTCAGCACGGGTCCAACATAAAGATCTGTAATCTCCGACGCTATGATCTTCGGCTGCCGTTCCTTCATATAATCGATATAATCCTTGTCAACACGGTACATTCCGTAAGGCATTGGCTGTTTATGGTGCATTTTCAAAACCTTTCCTGTATGAACTCATAAAGCTCCCGCGCCTTTCCCTCGCCGATCTTCGCCGTTTTTTGGAGCTCCTCGGGAGTTGCTTCCTTCAGCTTCGCCTTTGTCTTGAATTCCTTAAGCAGCGCCCGCGCCTTTGCTTCGCCGATTCCCTTTACCTCGGTTAGCTCAAGCGAATACGTTTTCTGCTTGTGCTTAACTCTTTGGAACGTAATCGAGAAGCGGTGAACCTCGTCTTGAATGTTCGTGAGCAAGGCGAACAGCGGTCTGTTCGACTTTATTTCCAACTCGCCGCCCTCTTTGGCGATCGCTCTTGTGCGGTGCTTGCTGTCCTTTACAAGCCCGAACAGCGGCACGTCTATCCCAAGCTCCCGAAAGGCCTCGGAAACCGCGCTGATATGCCCCTTGCCGCCGTCGAGTAATATGAGATCCGGCAGCGGCGAAAAGCTCTCGTCGCCTTCGAGGAAGCGCGTCATTCGCCGCCGCAGGACTTCCTGCATACTCGCGTAGTCGTCTTGCCCATCGACGGTCTTAATCGCGAATTTCCGATAGCCCGCCTTGAAAGGTCTGCCATTCTTGTAAACGATCATTCCGCCGACAACGCCCGTGTCGCCGAAGTTTGAGATATCGTAACTCTCGATAACGTTTGGTACTTTCTCAAGCCCCAAAAGCGTTTTCAGATCCTCCAGCGCCTTTATCTCCTTAGCCGTTCTCCCGACGCGCAAGGCAAGGTACTCCCCCGCGTTCTTTTTGGCTAAAAGAGCCTGCGCCAAGCCGTCGCCTCTTTGGGGAATCACAAGCCTCACCGCGTGACCCGCACGTTCGCGCAAAAGCTGCTCGAAAAGCTCCTGTTCGTCAAACTCCTCGTCGACATAGATCTCTTTCGGGATGTCCTCGCGATCCGCGTAGTAGCTGAGCAGAAAATCCCGCCGCATTTCGCTTGCGTGATACTCCTCGCCGACGAAGAAATTCTCCTTGTCGACAAGCCGCCCGCCGCGATACTTTATAACCGCGAAGCTCGCGAGCCCGACGTTCACCGCCATTCCGACGATGTCGTATTCCTGCTTGTAATCGAGTATCTTCTGCTGCGCCGTAAGCCTTGTTATCGCCGCGATCCTGTCGCGAAGCCGCGCGGCTTTCTCGAATTCGAGATCTTCCGCCGCCTGCTCCATTTCCCGCGTGAGCTCCTCAACGGAGCTTTTGCTCCCGCTCTCAAGGTACTTTATCGCTTCCGCGACGATCTTCTTATACTCCTCCGAAGAGATTTTCCCCTCGCAAACGCCCATGCAGCGCTTGATGTGGTGATTGAGGCAGGGGCGCTCCTTATTGAAATCCCGCGGGAATTTCTTGCGGCATGTCGGCAAACAGAAGATCGTGTTCGCCTCCTCGACGGCTTGCTTTACGGTAAACCCGCTCGTGAACGGTCCGATATAATCCGCGTTCTTATCGGAATTGTTCAGCGTATACGTTATCCGCGGGAAGTCCTCGCGCGTGATCTTGATATAATTATATCCCTTATCGTCCTTCAGCAATATATTATACTTCGGCTGGTGGAGCTTGATAAGGCTCGCCTCAAGCACAAGCGCGTCAAGCTCGCTCTGCGTGACGATAAACTCAAAGTCGAAAATATGCTCCACGAGCTTGATCGTCTTCGCCGTGTGTTGAGAATTCGAGCGGAAGTAAGAAGTGACGCGGTTTTTCAGCGCCTTTGCCTTCCCGACATAAATTATATTCCCCGCGGCATTCTTCATCAGATAAACCCCGGGCTCGGTGGGGAGGTGGTTGGCTTTGTCGCGGAGAAAATCTATTCTTTCGTTCATAGCTTGTTCCTATAGAAATCTACACAAATGTACACTTTATATTGTACCACATTTTTCGACAAAATACAAGTGGGTGAATACAATTATTTCCAAACTACTTGGATTTTGCGGAGCGATCCGCGCGGAGCTGTCCGCAGGCGGCTTTTAAGTCCGCGCCGAACTCGCGGCGCTTGGTAGCTATCACGCCGCCGTCCTTCAGCACTCCGCAGAACTCCGCGAGGCGCGCCGCGTCGGACTTCGTGAACTCGCTGTCCGTTGAATTATAGGGAATTAAATTCACGTAGAAATCCCGCCCCGCGATGATTTTCGCGAGCTCGCGGGCGTGTTCGTCCGAGTCGTTCACCCCGCTGAGCATTATGTACTCCAGCGCGACGCGGTGCTTTGTCTTGTTCGAGTAATACTCCGCGGCGTCCAGCACGTCGGCTATCGGGTATTTCTTATTGATCGGCATAAGACGGCTTCGCAGCGCATCGTTCGGCGCATGGAGGCTTATAGCGAGGGAGCACGGCGCGGGGAGGTCGGCGTAATCGTAAATCCGCGGAACTATCCCGCACGTTGAAACGGTCACGTGCCGCCGACCGACGGCAAGCCCCTTGTCGTGGGAAATTATTGCGATAAAATCCGAGACGCTTTGGAAATTGTCAAACGGCTCGCCGATGCCCATTACGGAAACGCCGTCGATCTTGCAGTCAAACGCGCTCGAAATCGCGAGAACCTGCCCGACGATCTCCTCCGTTGCAAGATCACGCCGCTTCTTCATAAAACCGCTCTGGCAGAACGCGCAGCCCATATTGCACCCGACCTGCGTTGAAACGCATACGCAGTTCCCGAAGCGCTGGCGCATAAGCACGGTCTCGATGAGCTCGCCGTCGGATAGCTCCAGAAGCAGCTTCGCCGCGTCGGCGCTTTCGAGCTTTTCGGTGATTTTCGGAAGCTCAAGGCTGAGATCCCCGCAAAGCCGCGAGGTCACGCGCTCCGAGAAGCCAAGCTCCGCGAAATCCCGAACGCCGCGCTTGTAAACCGCGTCAAACAATATCCCCGCCTTTGCGGGGTTTTCGCCGATGCCCGAGAAATAATCCCGCAGGCCGTCAAGTGTATACCCAAATAAATTCATAGTTTTACCTCATTGTCAAATCTTAACTAACATTATACAACATTGCGCCCTAGATGTCAACCACTGTATTTTGATGTTTTTAATATAATAATTCCAAAAAATCCAAAATATTTGGGCGTATTGACGATTGCAAATTCAAAATCGATTTGCTATAATTGTGTCAAGGATATCCGAGCAGTTCAAAGACGTGAATGTGTATGAAATGAGGGATTATTATGGGTATTGAAATTTTGAACGGCATCAGTCTCCCGAACATTCCGTGGCAGGATCGCCCGGAGGGCTGTATTGACACCATCTGGCGCTGCGGCATCAATCCGATTATACCGCGCGGTCTGATCTCCGGCAGCAACTCGATATTCAATTCGGCTGTCGTGCCGTTTAACGGCGCGTTCGCGGGGGTGTTCCGTGTGGACGACAAGGCACGCAGAATGGCTATCCACGCGGGCTTTTCCGAGGATGGGCTGAACTGGACTATTAACGAAAGAAAGATCGAGTGGATTAACGATGACCCCGAAACGGCAAAGGCTAACGTGTGGGATTATGGCTATGACCCGCGCTGCGTATGGATCGAAGACAGGTACTGGATCACGTGGTGCAACGGCTATCACGGCTTTCCGACTATCGGTGTGGGCTGGACGAAGGATTTCCGCGAGTTCCATCAGCTTGAAAACGCGTTTTTGCCGTTTAACAGGAACGGTGTTCTGTTCCCGCGGAAAATCGGCGACGAATATGTGCTTTTAAGCCGCCCGTCCGACAACGGACACACGCCGTTCGGGGATATGTACCTTTCGCGTTCCAAGGATATGACCTATTGGGGCAGGCATCGGCTTGTGATGCAGCCCGAAATGCCCTGGGAATCACTGAAACTCGGCGCGGGACCTATCCCGATCGAGACATCCGAGGGGTGGCTCGTGTTCTATCATGGCGTTCTTCAAAGCTGCAACGGTTATGTTTACAGTTTCGGTGCGTGTATTCTCGACAGCGAGGAGCCATGGCGCGTCAAATACCGCTGCGAGGAATATCTGCTCTCACCGCAGGAGCCTTACGAGTGCGTCGGCGACGTCCCGAACGTCGCGTTCCCGTGCGCCGCGCTCTGCGACAAGGACACGGGCAGGATCGCCATATACTACGGCTGCGCCGACACCTGCACGAGCCTCGCGTTCTGTTACGCCGAGGAGGTCGTGGAGTACGTCAAGTCACATTCAAAAAAATATTTTTAATTTGAGAGAACTAAAATGGCGGGGATACAAAACCAAGCTCGCTTGTTGGCATTGTTTGTCTAGCGTGACGGCTGCGGGAAATGTGCACGCGTTGAGGCTCGGGACGGCGGCAGGCGGAATAGCTGCGCTCGCCTCCGAACTTGCGAAGCGCGATGAGATCATACTTCAATTGACAAGGCTCAATTCTTATTGATCCCGCCGATTCGCTAAGAAAAACCCCCGCCGTTTGGCGGGGGTTAAATCACTTGTCTTAGCGCACCCAATCGTGAGTGATCTCAGCAGGGCACGCTTTCATACATTCTCCGCAATTTGTGCACAAATCGTGATTTTTCGCGGCATGGTTGTTTTCGCCCTTGATCGCGCCTACGGGGCATTTCTTCTCGCAGATCCTTCGATTTCGATAATTAACTGCTATTCTCTAACAACTAAAAGGAGACATTGACGATGATTTACACGGTGACTTTAAATCCCTCATTAGACTACACGATGCGCCTTTCAAGCCTCACAGCCGGGGAAGTCAACCGCTCTGCTTCGGAGGAAGTGACCGCGGGCGGGAAAGGGATAAACGTCTCGGCGACGCTGGCGGGGCTCGGCGTGAGGTCGCGGGCACTGGGCTTTGTCGCGGGGTTCACGGGGCAGGAGCTCGCGCGGCTTGTCGGCGAAACGGGCGTGGAGGCGGACTTTATCGAGCTTTCCGAGGGAGCGACGCGTATCAACGTAAAGCTGAAAGCCGCCGAGGAAACCGACATCAACGGCAGCGGCGCTGAAATTAATGAAGAAGCCCTGGCGCGGCTTTTCGAGAGGCTTGACGCGCTGAAAAGCGGAGACACGCTCGTCCTCGCAGGGAGCGTTCCGAGGGGCGTTCCGCGCGACATTTACGAGCGGATACTCGCGCGGCTTGACGGAAAGGGCGTTCGGGCGGTCGTCGACGCGGAGCGCGAGCTGCTGCTCAACACGCTGAAGCACAAGCCGTTCCTGATAAAGCCGAACCTGCGCGAGCTCGGGGAACTGTTCGGGGAGAAGCCGGCGACGCTTGACGAGATCGCGGCTCTCGCGCGGCGGCTTCGGGAAATGGGCGCGCAAAACGTGCTCGTGTCAATGGCGGGCGACGGTGCGCTGCTTCTCGACGAGCGCGGCGAGCTCCATTTCCAAAAAGCGCTGAAAATCACGCTCGTAAACTCGGTAGGCGCGGGCGACGCAATGGTCGCGGGATTTCTGGCGGCGCTCGAAAAGCGCCCCGGCGACTACGAATACGCGCTCAGCTTCGCGAATGAGACAGGTGCGGCAAAGGCTGCCGGAGGCTAGGTTTTTTTATAGACAAGAGTTTTAGAGGCAAGAATCCCCCGCCAAGCGGCGGGGGATAAACTTATAGGTTCAAGCAACTATTCATTGCATGAATGGATAACCTTCGCGGGGCACGCCTTCGCGCACTCTCCGCAGTTTGTGCACAAGCTATGGTCAATTGAAGCGTGGAAATTCTCCACTTTTATCGCGCCCGTCGGGCACTTCTTCTCGCAGATCTTGCAGCCGATGCAGCCGTTCTTGCAGTTCTGCTTTGTCACCTTGCCGTTGTCCTGCGACGAGCACAGCACGTCGATGTGCTTTGTCAGCGGCTTAATCTCAATAAGCGCGTTCGGGCACGCCTTTGTGCACTTTCCGCACGCCGCACACAGTGCCGGGTTTACCTTTGCGACGCCGTTTTTCACTTCGATAGCACCGTACTCGCAGACTGCGACGCAGTCTCCGAGACCCATACAGCCGAACTTGCAAAGTCCCGGACCACTGTAGAAGCGCTTCGCCGCCTTGCAGGACTGAACGCCCCCGAAATCAAACGCCGCACTTGTCGCCTCGCAGTCGCCGCTGCAATGAACGACGGCGGTCATTTTTACGACCTCGGAAGCCGCTTGCCCGAGTATCTCCGCGATTTTGCCCGCGGCGTCCGCGCCGCCCGGACGGCAGAGGTTGGTTTCCGCGCCGGAGTTCACTATCGCCGCGGCGTAATCCGCGCAGCCCGCGAAGCCGCACGCGCCGCAATTCGCGCCGGGGAGAACCTCGCCGATTTTCTCAATGCGCTCGTCGACCTCAACCTTAAACACCTTCGCGGCGATCGTTAAGAGCACGCCCGCCAGAATTCCGCAAATTCCGAGGACAAGCGCGGGAATTAAATACGTCATAACGCCACCCCCTTAACCGAACAAGCCCGAAAAGCCCATAAAGCTGATCGAGACGATCGAAGCCGCGATGAGAGTTGACGGCACGCCCTTGAAGGTTTCGGGAATGTCCGCGTACTCGAGCTTTTTGCGGACGCCCGAGAAGATAACGAGCGACAGCATAAACCCAAGCCCCGCGCCGAGCGCGTTTACAATGGACTCCAGGAAGCCGTAGTTGTTGTCGATGTTCAGCACCGTAACACCGAGCACCGCGCAGTTGGTCGTGATAAGCGGGAGATACACGCCGAGCGACTTGTAAAGCGGCGGCATCATCTTTTTCATCATTGTTTCAACAAGCTGAACGAACAGCGCGATGACGAGTATAAACAGCACAGTGTCGAAGTATTCCAGACCGTTCGGAACGAGAATTCCGTGGTGAATGGGATATGTAACAAGCGTCGCGCAGACCATTACGAACGTAACCGCAATGCCCATGCCCGTTGCGGAGTTCAGCTTTTTGGATACTCCCAAAAACGGGCAGATACCCATAAACTTTGACAACACGAAGTTGTCCGTGAGCATTGCCGCGAGTAAAATTACCATTAAGTTCTTCATTCGCCGTCACCCGCCTTTTCCGCTTTTTCATCCGCCTTAGCCTCTGCTTCGACTTTGACTTCAAGCTTAGATTCGCCGGAGCAGCCTGCCGAGTGAGGGCAGCCCTCGCAGCCGCCGCCGCAAGCTATCTCCTGCGGGGGCTTTTTGTTCGCGAGCTTAGTTACTACCGCGATTATCACGCCAAGCGTGAAGAACCCGCCCGCGGGCATTATAAACATCAGCACGGGGTTGTCGTGAACGACCGGAATCGTGAAGCCGTCCCACTCGGTGCCGATCATCTTTCCGAGACCCGCGAGCCAAGTGCCGGAGCCGACTATCTCTCTTACCGTGCCCATAATAAACAGCGCGAGCGTGAAGCCCAAGCCCATTCCCAAGGCGTCCAGCGCGGAAGCTACAACGCCGTTTTTAGAAGCGAACATCTCCGCTCTGCCGAAGATAATGCAGTTTACGGTGATAAGCGTCAGGTAAATGCCGAGGCTCTCATAAAGCGGTGGCACAAAGCCCTCGAGAATAAAGCCGATGAGCGTAACAAAGCTCGCTATAATAACGATAAACGACGGAATTCTCACCTTATCGGGGATGACCTTGCGCAAAAGAGAGATGACGATATTCGAGCCGAGCAGAACGAACGTTGTCGCAAGCCCCATTCCTATGCCGTTTGCCGCCTGCGTCGTGACCGCGAGCGTCGGGCACATTCCGAGAAGCATTACAAGCGTCGGGTTTTCCTTGATAATGCCCTTTGTGAATTCCTTGCCGAGTGATACTTTCTTGTCAGCCATTGAGTATCGCCTCCTTGTTCTCGTTGTAGACCTTCAGCGCCGTGTCTACGGCGTTTTTCATTCCCTTTGAGGAGAACGTCGCGCCGCTTATCGCGTCGAAGCTGTAGCTGTCGTCCGTCGCGCCGATAAACTGCTCGCGGAACGTCGGAATATCGCGAACCTTAGAGCCCAGACCCGGCGTTTCGCCGAGCGCCACGAACTCTATCCCGCAGAGCGTGCCGTTTTCGTCAAATCCGATAAGCACGTCAATGCCGCCCTTTGAGTAGCCGTCAGCGACTACCTCGACCGCGGTCTTGCCGTCGCTTGTTACGGCGATGTTTTTGATTGCGTCAACGCCAAACGTGTCGTTTACCATTCTGATCTCGCACTCGCCGAAAAGCAATTCGACGGTCGAGGAGAATTTCAGCTCCTTCTGCTTCGCGATGCTGTCCTTTGTGCCCTCATAAGCGAACGCGAGAAGCACCGCCGCGACGACGCAGATTATCGTCAGAACTATCGTTGGGAGGATCTTGTCTTTCATTTCTTCTCCTCCTTTGCGTTGTCCTTAACGGGTTTTTCGGGCTTTTTCGCGCCGAATACCTTAGTCCGTGTGAGCTGCTCGATAAACGGAGTGAGGACGTTCATCAGGAGTATCGAGAACGATACGCCCTCGGGGTACGAGCCGAACTGCCTTATCACAAACGTGATTATACCGCACCCAAGCCCGAAGATTATCTTGCCTTTAGTCGAGATAGGCGTGGTCGCGTAGTCGGTCGCCATAAAGAACGCGCCAAGGAACACGCCGCCCGCGAGTATCGCGTAGAGCGGGTCGCCGCCGAATATCCACGTCAAAAGCGCGAGCGAGCCGATGAAGCTTATCGGCGCGGCGAGGTTGATGATCTTCATCACGGCGAGATACAATCCGCCGAGCAGAAGCGCGAACGCGCACGTCTCGCCGAGGCAGCCGCCGACGTTACCGAGAAACAGGTCGAGATAAGAAGCGTCGCCGCTGACAAGCGGAGTAGCGCCCGTTACGACGTCCGCGCCGTTTTTGTAGAAGAACGGCACAGCCCAGTTCGTCATAGCCGTCGGGAACGAGAGCATCAGCACTATTCTCGCGGTGATAGCGGGGTTCGCGAAGTTCTGCCCCAAGCCTCCGAACAGCTGCGTTACTACTACGGTCGCCACAAACGCGCCGACGACA